>JAGWBB010000084.1:0-13450 GCA_021296095.1 Desulfurellaceae bacterium
AGCCTGTCGAACGAAATGCCCAAGACTCTAGCGAAAATTGTTGCCGTCACTGCTCTGTTCGTGTTGTCTGCCAGCACCGCTTTGGCTCAGGACCATGTGGTCGCTTTCGACCGCGACCGCCCCCTGCGGTTCAACCATCGCTGCGCCGAACTCGGCCACGGCTATGGCGCCTACCGGCAGGCCTACGCCTTGTTCGAGAAACGCTCGCCCGACGGCCGCTCCCGAGCGCTGGTGCTGGCCAAGGTTCAGGTCGGCTGGATCGCCGGGCCGCCCGGGCCGAACGGCGTTTCTCTGCTGATTGAGAAAAAGCGGCTGGCGCTTCCGCCCGAGTGGTACGGCGACACCTTCGGGCTGGCTTTGCAGCTTGCCAACGTGCAGACGCAACGGGCAATCACCGGCCCGGTTTTCACCCGCTACGTCCAGGTTGCGTCCGGCCAGGGCGGAGAGAAGGAATATCGGCTGTCCCCTACCGGAGAGCTGGACTGGGTGCGCTTCGTGGAACCGGAGGAGATCGATCCGCAGGCGGCACGTGAACACCGTCACCCCCCCGAGCTGCATCTGTACGCCAGGGACATCCCGGTTCGGGACGGGGCGTATGCCCTCAATCTGGTCCTGGAAAACACCCGCACCAGCGCCCGCATGACCCTCGAAGGACCGCTTGTGGAAAATCTGCTCTCCCTGCTGCAAGTCGAAAAGCCGAAAGCCGGTGTACTGGGCTTTGCCCAGGCCATGAATCCTTTTCAGCAGGGGGGGGTGTGGGATTCGCTCAGGAGCGCCTGGCGCTATAGGAATTGCATCCAGCTCAGAAAACAGGCCAAGCGGGAACTCGACCGGCGTTTTGCCCACACTTCCGCCGTTTCACCCTGAGTGTGCTTGCGAAGCTCACACGGCGTCGTTTATCCTGACCCTGCAGGCCAACACAAGGAGTCAGCCTCGTGCAATTTGCCCGTCCCTCATACGCCTGTCGTCATACCCCGGAGCCGCCACGGCCAGCCAATGACCACCGGTCCGAGTTTGAACACGACCGGGCCCGTATCATTCACTCGGCCGCGTTTCGTCGCCTCCAGGGCAAAACCCAGGTGTTTGGGGTGTATGAGGGCGATTTTTTTCGGACTCGGCTCACCCACTCGCTCGAAGTCGCCCAGATTGCCAAGGGCATTGCCCTGGCGCTGGGCGCCGATACCGACCTGGTCGAGACGATCTGCCTGGCCCACGATCTCGGCCACGCGCCCTTCGGCCACGCCGGGGAACGCCTCCTGCATGACCACATGCGGCCCTATGGCGGCTTTGAGGGCAACGCCCAGACCTTCCGCATCGTGACCCAGCTCGAACACAAACACACCGCCTATCCGGGCCTGAACCTCACCTACCCCAGCCTCGACGGGCTGCTGAAATACAAGACGTGTCTGAGCGCCGGAGAGCTGCTCCCGTCCGGGCACGAACCGGTCAAGGGCTATTACACTGAAGACCGTGAGCTGGTCGAGGCGATCACTCGTTCGACCGGCAGCGGTCAGCAGCGCAGCCCGGAGTGCCAGATCATGGACGTGGCCGATGATATCGCCTATTCGGTCCACGATCTCGAAGACAGCCTGCAAGCCGGCCTGATCACGCTGGCCGACTTTCACCGCTTTCCGGCCCAACGTCTGCTGCCCCAGGTCAACGCCGCGCTCGGCGCCTGGCGGCGGACGGTTGACGCCGAAACGGTCGGCTCGGTGCTGGCCCACATCGCGACCCAACTCGACGCCCTGGAACACACGGCCGACCGGGCGGCGCATAAGATGCTGACCCGCGACCTCATCTCGGCCTTTGCCAGTACGGTCGAGGTCCAGCCAACCGGTCGCATTGACGCGGTCTTTTCCGAGCGGGTGCGGATCGAGGTCCTGAAAGCCTTTGAGTCTCAGAAAGTGATTCGTAACCCGCGCGTGACCACGCTCGGCTACAAGGGCCAGACAGTCCTGGCGCGCCTGTTTGAGGTGCTGGATCAGGGCCGCGAATCGGTCGGCCTGCTGCCCGAGGAGCAGGCCGAGCGCTACCAGCACGCCCTGGGTGAGGGGGACGAAGCGGGCCGCAAGCGGGTCGTCTGCGATTTTCTGGCCAGCATGACCGACTCGTCCGCGATGCGCTTCTACAGCCGCCTGTTCGTCCCCGGCCAGGGCAGCTTTTCCGATATGTTGTAAAAGTGAAGGACGTTGCGACCACCTGTCGGGCTCAGCGCAGCGCTACCATCGGATCTTTGAGCCGGGGCAGCTCAAACCATACCGCGTCGCACACCGCCATCTCCTCTTCGTCCAGGCTCAACTCAACCGCCGGCAGCGACTGGCGCAGCTGCTCGGGCGAGGTCGCCCCGACAATCGGCGCGGTGATCCCGTCCTGAGCCAGCACCCAGGCAATCGCGACCTGGGCCAGCGGCTTGTTGCGGGCCGAGAAGAACTCGTGGAGGTGGGACACCGCAGCAAACTGGGCCTCCTGCCAGTAGCGCTTCTTGTAGGTGCGTCCGGCCCGGCCTTCGAGCGCGAAACGCGTCTCGGACGAGGGGGCGTGGCTGGCCTGGTTGTCCATGTGCTTGCCGGTCAGAAAGCCGCCGGCCAGGGGATTGTAGGGGATCACCCCGACGCCCTGATCGCGACACAGCGGCAGCAGCTCATGCTCAATTTCCCGGAACAGGATGTTATAGCGCGGCTGCACGCAGTCGAAACGGGCCAGGCCGTTTTTGTCGCTGGTCCACAGGGCTTTGGCCAGCATCCAGGCCTGGAAGTTCGAGCAGCCGAGGTAGCGGACCTTGCCCTGCCGTACCACGTCGTCGAGCGCCGCCAGGGTCTCGTCGATCGGAGTGTCAAAATCCGGCGCGTGCACCTGATAGAGGTCAATGTAGTCGGTTTGCAGCCGGCGCAGACTCTCGTCTATGGCGGCCAGGATGTGTTTGCGGGACAGGCCGCGATCATTCGGCTGGGGTCCCATGGCGCCCCAACACTTGGTGGCCAGGACAATCTGCTCGCGTCTGCCCTTGAGCCATTTTCCGACAATGTCTTCGGTGCGGCCGACCGTTGAGCTATCCCCGCCGACCGGATAGACGTCCGCGGTGTCAAAAAAATCGACCCCGGCCTCAAGCGCGGCATCCATGATGGCAAAGCTCAGCGCTTCATCACACTGCCGCCCAAAAGTCATCGTTCCCAGACACAGTTCGGACACTTTGAGCCCGGTTCGGCCCAGGCGCTGCATTTTCATATCGCTTCCTCCGTTACCATAGGAAAATGGAACAAAAGGAGTATACTGCCCCAACACAGGACCGTGTCAACACGTCAGCCACAGGGAGGAAGAGCATGCCACACACAGCAAAAAAATCGGCCAAGGTGATCCCCCTCCGTTCCCGCACCACCGCAGTAGCGGCGACCTCCATGGATCGCAAACGGGCCAAAACCCTGCACCAACAGGACAAAGCGCATCTGGTCCACGGCTTCGTGCCCCTGAGCCTGCATCAGGAGCGCGGCATGCCCATCTTCGTCAGAGGCGAGGGCGTGTATCTGTGGGATACGGACGGCACGCGCTATCTCGACGGCCTGGCCTCGCTGTGGAACGTACACGTGGGCCATGGCCGCAAAGAAATCACCCGCGCGGTTGCCGCTCAGATGGACCAGCTGGCCTTCGCTCCGACCCTCATCGGCCCGACCTCGGCCCCGACCGTTGAGCTGGCCGCCAAGCTGACCAAGATCGGCCCCAAGGGCCTGCGGCGGGTGATTTTCACCTCGGGCGGCTCGGAATCGAACGAGACCATGATCCGCCTCGTCCGGGCCTATTGGAAGGCCAAGGGCAAGCCCAAGAAGACCAAGTTCATCAGCCTCAACCAGGGCTACCACGGTACCTCGAGCGGGGCGGCCAGCCTGACCGGCATCCCACTGTTCAACGAGCAGGTCGAGCCGGGTCTGCCGGGTGTCATCCACATGGCCCGACCCTACTGCTACCGCTGTGAACTGGGCAAGACCTACCCGGCCTGTGGGGTGGACTGCGCCGACGAACTGGAACGGATCATCAAGCGCGAAGGCGCCGAAACGATCGGCGCGTTTGTGACCGAACCGATTCAGGGCGTGGGCGGCGTCATCGTACCGCCCAAGGAGTGGCTGCCCAAAATCCGTGAAATCTGCGCCCGGCACGATATTCTGCTGGCCTGCGACGAGGTCATCACCGGATTCGGGCGGACCGGCACCATGTTTGCCTCGTCCAGCGTCGGCCCCGATATCCTGGTCTCGGCCAAGGGCATTACCAGCGGCTATCTGCCGCTCGGGGTGGTGCTGTTCAAAGAAGAGATGTTCCAGACCTTCCTGAAGGCCGGCGACCAGGCCTTCTGGCACGGCTACACCTATACCGGCCACCCCACCGTGTGTGCGGCCGGGCTGGCCAATCTTGAAATCATCGAGCGTGAGAAGCTGGTCCAGAAGGCCCGCGTACAGGGTCGCTATCTGCAAAAGGCGCTGGCCACGCTCAAGGATATCCCGATTGTCGGTGATGTCCGCGGCAAGGGACTGGTAGCGGCCATTGAGCTGGTCAAGGACAAACACACAAAAGAGATGTTTCCGGCCGAGACCAAGCTTGTCACGCGGGTCTGGGAACGCGCTTTGCGGAGCGGGCTGCTGACCCGCATGGGCGGGTCCAACGTCATCGCCATCTGCCCCCCGTTGATCATCACCACACAGCAGATCGACGAGATGGTCACCACCCTGCGAGAGACCCTGGTCAGCGTGTCCGAGGAACTGGGCGAGGACTGGAAGCTGGCCAGCGGCAAGTAGCCGGGAGCAGCCCTCCCCGATCCTCACAACATGGCTGCCAACCCGTACGTTGGCAGCCGCTCTCCTACCTCACATGCGTGTCCAGGAACGCGCTGGCCCGCCGATAGCCCTCGGCGTAGGCGGGCAGCGGCGGCAGCTGGAAGAACGCGTGCGGCGCGCCGTCAAGAATATGCAACTCGTGCTTGACCCCGGCCGCCGACAGTCTTTCGGCCAGGGCGTGTGACTCCGCCAGCAGCGGGTCTTTTGTCCCAACCGCGAGGTAACACGGCGGAAAGCCGTCACACGCGTACAGCGGGCTGACCCGGTGATCCTCGCGCAGCGCCTCGTAGTCTTCGACCACCAGATACAACTGCTGCTTGGCGTGCGGCGTACCCAGGCCGGCCAGTGCCGCATGATAATCAAACACCCCGTACAGCAGCAGGCCGGCCTTGACGGCCGGTCCGCGCTTGCGGCTGCATTCGGCCAGGACCCCGCCGGCCAAGTTGGCCCCGGCCGAGTCTCCACCGACGGCCAGACGTTGGGCGTCGCCCCCGTACTCGGCGGCGTGCTCGACCGCCCACTGGGTGGCGAACAGACAGTCGTCAAACGCGGCCGGAAAACGATGTTTGGGCGCGCGGCGATAGTCAACGTTGACGGTCAGATAGCCGGCGGCGGCAAACTCCCGGCCGAGGCGCAGGTGGGTCTTGGGACTACCCATGGTCCAGCCGCCGCCGTGAAAATAGACCAGCACGGGGTGGGGTCCCGGGCCCGTGGGCACGCTGATGTCGGCGCTCAGCCGCCAGCCGGCCACCTGTCTGAGCAGCACCTCATCGTGCACAGCCCCGACCGGCGGCGGGTTGCCGTTCATCAGGTCGTTGTATTTGATCAGCAGATCGGCCGGATTGACGCCCTTGGGGGGCTTGAGCGTTTCCATGAAGGCGAGCAGATCGTCTGGAATCTGAGTCATCGGTTTCCCTCCTTGTGTCTGACATGACCCCGAATTGTAGCCGGAGCGCGGGCGGCCTGGCAATCGCGGTCGCCCGCGGGCGGCCGACGCGCCAACCCTTTGCAAGGTCGGGGGTGGCTGTGGTAGACCTCAGCCGAACGCTCGTTCAGGAGGAAGCGCGATGAAATTCTGGATGTTCCACCTGATGCCTTGGCCCCATCTGCCAGACAACTTTGAGGACACCTACGATACGGCCTGGGTGACCTGCTCAAACGGGCTATTCGACCCCGAGCGCGGCCCGCAGGTGTATCACCAGTACATTGACCAGTTGGCCTATGCCGACGACATCGGCTTTGACGGGGTGGTCATCAACGAACACCACCAGAATGCCTACGGCATCATGCCCTCGCCCAACCTGATTGCCGCCGCCCTGTCCCAGCGGGTCCAGACCGCCCGGGTGATGGTGCTGGGCAACGGTCTGCCACTGCATGAGGTGCCGCTCAAGGTCGCCGAAGAGTTCGCCATGCTGGACAACATGTTTCGGGGCCGGTTTGACGCCGGCTTTGTGGTTGGCGGCGGCCCGGAATACTATTCCTATAACATCAACCCGACCTATGCCCGCGAGCGATTTCGCGAGGCCACCGATCTGATCGTCAAAGCCTGGACCGACCCGGGACCGTTCAGCTGGGACGGCAAGCATTTCCAGTTGCAGTACTGCAACGTCTGGCCGCGCCCGGTCCAGCAGCCCCATCCGCCGATCTGGATTCCCGGCGTGGGCAGTGTGGAGACCATGGAGCTGGTCGCCGAGCGTGGCTTCACCTATGCCGCCCTGACCTACTCCCACGTCGAATCCTTCCGCCAGAACGCGGCCTTCTTCCAACAGACGGTCGAGCGGGTCGGCAAACATGCCTACCACCCGGAAATGCTGGGCTGGCTGGTGCCGATGTATGTGGCCGAGACCGAGCAAAAGGCGCGCGAAGAGGCCGAGGAGCACATCTGGTATTTCATTGACAAACTCCTCAAGGGGTTTGCCGGCAAGGGTCGGACGTGGATGCCGCCGGGCTATACCTCGCTGAAATCCCTGGAGCGGCTGCAAAAGCTGAACGATCCCGGCGGCGGGCATGCCCGCTGGCAGCTCGGCCACGCCACCACCTGGGACGACGTTGAGGCGGGCGGCTCAGTCCTGATCGGCAGCCCGGAGACGGTGCGCGAAAAACTGCTCCAGTACGTGCTCGAATTCAAGGTCGGCAATATCCTGGCCCTGCCCCAGTTCGGCAGTCTGCCCGATCATCTGACCCGCAAAAACATGGAATTCCTGGCCAACGACGTCTTTCCCTACGTCCGCAAACACGCCGATGCTACGTTTGCCGCACTGCCCGGAGTCCACGCCCAAAAGGCCCAAGAAGCGAAAGACGGCCAAGACGGCCGCGCCTAGAGGGAAGCGGGCAGCTTCGACTGCCCGCCCTGCTCGTGGTTCCCCGCATGACAGGAAAGACATCGTATGGCCCTAACGACCGAAACGCTCAGTGTCCGTGGCAACACGGTTCAGCTCCTGCGGGGCGGCAGCGGCGCGCCGCTGCTCTACCTTCACGGCCTGGTTGCCGATATTCACAGCCTGCCCGAGACGGCCGGCTTTACCACCTTCCACGAAGCCCTGGCCGCCTCTTTTGCCGTGTCCGCGCCGGCCCTGCCCGGCTATGCCGACAGCGGAGGCTTTGACGAGCTTGACACCATAGAGGACGCGGTCTTTTTCTGCCTGGATGTGCTGGATACGCTCAAGCTCGACACCGTCAATCTGGTCGGGGCGTCCTTGGGCGGTTGGGTGGCGACCGAATTCGCCAGCCGCTACTCACACCGGCTGCGCAAGCTGGTGCTGATCAACCCGCTCGGGGTGTCCACGCCCGAGGCGCGGATCGGCAATTTCTTTTATACCGTCACCCCCAAAGCCGAGGGCGGCCAGCACGAGGTACGCGAGCTGCTGTTTCAGGAGCCGGACTCCGAACTGGCCCTGGGCGCCATCCCCGACGACATGTCTGCGGCCGCCAACTTTCTGTTCTACAAAGCCCAGATGGTCGCCGCCCGGCTCGGCTGGAAGCCGCCCTGTCTGTACAACCCGCGTCTTCAACAGCGGCTGTTCCGGATCACCGCGCCGACCCAGATCATCTGGGCCGAGCAGGACAGGCTCGCCCCGGTCGCCCTGGGTGAACTGTTTCAGGATGCGATTGGCGGGGCGCAGCTGGTCAGAATTCCGGGTTCGTCACACAGCCTGCTGCTGGAACAGCCGCAACGGGTGGCCGACCTGGTGAGTCAATTCTTGAGCCCCTGAGCGCGGATTCCGAACCGAGGGCTGGGGCGAGGCTATGCAGTGCAGAAAATGCAACGCCGCCAATCGGGACGGGATTCAGTTCTGCGAAGAGTGCGGCGCGCGCCTCAGCCTGCCCTGCCCGAGCTGCGGCAGCCAGGTGCCGGCTGGGAAAAAGTTTTGCGGGACTTGCGGGGCGTCCCTGGACCGCGTTGACTCGGCCTCTCCCGCCCTCCTGCACCCACACCCCACCGGCAGCAGCCCGGCTCCTCTTGACTATACGCCGGACCATCTAGCTGAGCGCATCCTGTCGGGCCGGACCGCGCTTGAGGGCGAGCGCAAAATCGTCACCGTTCTGTTCAGCGATATCAGAGGTTCGATGGACATCATGGAGCGGCTTGATCCCGAAGAGGCCAAACGCGTGCTCGATCCATGTCTGCAGCTCATGATGCAGGCCGTGCACCGCTTTGAAGGGACGGTCAACCGCATTCTGGGCGACGGCATCATGGCCCTGTTTGGCGCTCCGCTGGCCCTCGAAGATCATCCCCAGCGCGCCCTGTACGCCGCCCTGGAGATGCATGAGCAGGTCGGTCGCTATGCGGCCGAAGTGCGCCACAACCATGGGATTGGGCTCCAGATCAGGGTCGGGATTAATACCGGTGAGGTGGTCGTGCGGACCATTGGCGACGACTTGTGCATGGACTACTCGGCCGTGGGTCATGCCGTCGGCCTGGCCGCCCGGATGGAATCGCTGGCCGCCCCCGGCTCAAGCCTGGTGACGGCCCAGACCCACGCCTTGACCAGAGCCGGGTTCCGTTTCGAGGCCAAGGGGCAAACCACCGTCAAAGGCGTCTCCAGCCCGCTCGCCACCTACGCCCTGCTGGGCCCGAGCGCTGCTCGCTCGCGCCGGGCGGCCCACGGCCTATCGCCGCTTGTTGGACGCAGTCACGAACTCGAACAGCTGGCCGAGCGTGTCGCCCTGGCTGCGGGCGGCCGGGGCCAGATTGTGACTCTGGTCGGCGAGGCCGGTGTGGGGAAATCGCGGCTGCTGGCAGAACTCAAAGCTACGCTGCACAAACACCACTATCTGCTCATCGAAGGCGCGGCCTTTCCGTATGGCAGAACGCGGGCCTATCTGCCCTGGGTCGAAATGTTCAAGCAGTACTGTCGGATCGATGAGCAGGACGCCGCCGCGACGTATCGGACAAAACTCCTACGCACCCTGACACCCACCCACGCCGTCCCGGACGCTACGCTGCTGGCTTTGCTGCTCGAATTACTGGGCGTGGAGAGTCAAGAGCCGCGGATCGCCGGCCTGCCTTTTGAAGCCCGGCTGCACAAGGTCGAAACCGGGATCAAACGTCAGATCGTGGCCGAGAGTCGTCGCCAGCCGCTGGCCTTCCTGCTCGAAGACCTGCAATGGCTTGACCGTCGGAGTCTGGACTTCCTGCACTCCCTGCTGCCGGAGATTCATCACCTGCCGGTGCTCTTCCTGCTGTCCTACCGCCCCGGGCAGCGCTACGGCTGGGAGAGCCAGCCATTTTCCTACCGGCTCGAGCTCAGCCCGCTGCCCGATGCCACCAGCCAGTCTCTGCTGAAATCCCTGCTCGGCACCGACTCCAGCGTCAGAGAGCTGCTACCCGTTCTGGGCCACAGGGCGGGCGGCAACCCCTTTTTTCTCGAAGAAATCGTCCAGCATCTGGTTGAAACAGGGCTGCTTGTCGGCCAGGCGGGCAGCTACCGGCTCAGCCGCCCGGTCTCGGACTGGGCTCTGCCGGCCACGGTCCAGGGTGTCCTGGCCAGTCGTATCGACCGGCTCGACCCGGCCCTCAAACGGGTGCTGCAAACGGCGGCGGTCATCGGGCGGGACGTTGCGCTGCCGCTCTTGGCCCGAGTCATGGCCTGGCCCCAATCCCGTCTGGAACAGGCCCGCCAGACGCTCCACGAGCGCGATTTTGTGCGTCCCAGCGCAGCCGGTTTCACATTCAAGCACGGGCTGACCCAGGAGGTGGCCTACACATCCCTGCTCCACGAAAGGCGCGCTACGCTGCACGCCCGGGTCGGGGCGGCGATCGAGGAGCTGTTCGCCACCCGGCTCCAGGAGCAGGTCACGGTCCTGGCCTACCACTACAGCCGTAGCACCGACAGCGCCAAGGCAGAGACCTACCTGTACCGGGCCGGACTGCGTGCGGTCGAGGTCTACGCGGATACCGATGCCCAACACTTCTGGCACGAACACCTGCGGGTGCTGGCTACGCTTGCGCCGAGTCCAGACCGGGACCGGCGCGAAGTGCGAACCCGGCTCCAGCTCATCACCCTACTGTCCCGCCACAGTAATGCCGACGAGCCCATCCGAGAGCAATTTATCGCGGCGGAAGCCGCCTGCGGTCGCTTGGCGGATACCCGCCTGTTGGCCGCCGCCCACGCCATCGTTGCCGGCACGTATGTGGTGTGGGGCCGCCCCCGAGCCGGCCTGCCCCACGCTCGGACCGCCTACCGGCTGACGGCCGAACAGACCGACGTGCTGGCTCGGCTGCGGGCCCACGGCCCCCTGGCCCACCTGTTGTGGCTAGCCGGTCGGTTTGAGGAGGGCTTGCAGATCGCCAGCGCCGGACTCGACCTGATTCAACACCACCGCCTCTTGGAGACCCAGCCGGGCAAGAGCGCCGCATCGGTGATGCAGTGTCTGGCCGTGTCCGGACTGTGCAACGGATTTTTGGGCAGTCTGGCACTGGGCTTCCAGCAACTGGGTCAGGCCAGGGCGGTGGCCAGCCAGCACCTCCGCCACCTTCCCCAAGCCCTTCCCCACTGGGGTTTGGCCCTGTTGCACGCCCTGCGGGGTGAGGCCGACCTGGCCGAGCACGAGGCCAGCGCTGGTTTAGACCTGATGCGGGAAGTCGGCGCCCCGGCCTCACTGCTGATGGCCGGCGCCGTCCACGAATACGCGGGTCTGCTGGGCGTGGCCGCCGGGCAGGTGTCAAACCCGTCTATCACCGGTCTGGCCACAAGCTGGCAGCAGAAAGGCGTGTACGCCGAGCTGATCGGCAGCTGGTATGCCGAGGCTCTGTTAAGCCTGGGGCGGGTGGCTACCGCCGTCCTTGTCCAGGCCGAGCACAGCCACAGCCGCTGGTTTGTGTATTCGGCCCACCGTGTCCTGGGTCGTATTCTGGCCCAGCGTGAACCGTCGGACCGGCCGGCCGCTCGGACCCACCTGACACGCGCCCTGGACTACGCCGAGCAGATGCACAGCCGGCCCTTCCAGGCCCACAGCGCGCTGGCCCTGGGCGAGTTTCTGGCGCGTACCGGTCGGGGTGACGACCAGAGCCCGGCCCGAACCTATCTGAGCCAGGCGGCGGACCTGTGCGCTGCCCTTGAGCTGCCGGCCGACGGCGCGCGGGCGCGCAGCCTGCTGGCCGATGTGGCCCAATCGGCCTGAGTTTCGTCCGCCCCCCTTTTGGACCAGCGCGCCGTGCTGTAGTACAGTAGGGAAAAAGGGAGAGTTCTTTTCCGGGAGGGTACAAGATGGAGAGTACCAGCATCACGCTAACCCGTTATCTGTTAATGCAGCAGCGCGAGCATCCGGGTGCGACCGGAGAGTTCTCGATGCTGCTGTCGCAAATCGCGTTTGCGGCCAAAACAATATCCCGAGAGCTCGGCCGGGCCGGTCTGGTCGATATTTTGGGCGCCTCGGGCGAGATCAATATCCAGGGTGAAGTCCAGCAGAAGCTTGACCAGATCAGCAACGATGCCTTCCTGGCAGCCTTTGCCAACGGCCAGCTGGTGTCCGAGATGGTATCCGAGGAAATGGAACATCCCACCCCGATTCAGGGCAATGAGGAAAAGGGCAAATACGTCATTTTCGTCGATCCGCTCGACGGCTCGTCAAACCTGGATGTCAACGTGACGGTCGGCTCTATCTTTTCGGTCCACCGCCGCCCGGAGGGGAAAAAAGGCGCCGCGTTGGTGGACGCCCTCCATCTGCGCGGGCGTGGTCAGGTGGCGGCCGGCTATGCCCTGTACGGCCCCAGCACGACGCTGGTCTACACCACCGGCCAGGGCGTGCACGGCTTCACCCTGGACCGCAGCATTGGCGACTTCCTGCTGTCCCACGAACATATCCGTATTCCGCAGCACGGTTCGACCTACAGCATCAACGAGGGCCGTCGCAACACCTGGTTTGCCCCGACCCGCGCCTATATCGACTATCTGCAAGAGACCGACAGCCAGACCAAGCGGCCCTACTCGGGTCGCTATATCGGCTCCCTGGTGGCCGACTTTCACCGCACCCTGCTCAAAGGCGGCGTCTTCCTCTACCCGGCTGACCCCAAGAACGCCAAGGGCAAGCTGCGGCTCATGTATGAGGCCGCCCCGCTCGGCTTTGTGATCGAACAGGCCGGCGGTCGGGCCAGCGACGGCACCCAGCCCATCCGCGATATCGTCCCCGACAGCCTCCACCAGCGGACGCCGCTGATCATCGGCAGCGCCCAGGACGTGCAGACCGCAGAGTCGTTTTACCAGTAAGACAGGCAAGCGACGGCCGCGCCCAAACGGCCGCTCGATTTTTTCATCCGAATGCCTAGTATAAGGCTGCATACGGCATCCCCAGACAGGCGCAAGACTGAGCGGGGTGAGACAAGGGAGGTAATCACATGACCGAACGTGTTCGTGAGATTCTGAGTTGGTATGAGGGCGACAATCCGGGCACCCGGGCCAATATTGCCCGTCTGCTCAACAGCGGCCGCCTGGCCGGCACCGGCAGACTGGTCATCCTGCCGGTCGATCAGGGCTTCGAGCACGGCCCGGCGCGCAGCTTCGCCCCGAATCCGTCCGGCTATGATCCCGACTACCATTTCCAGCTCGCGCTCGACGCCGGCTGTAACGCCTATGCCGCGCCGCTGGGATTCATCGAAGCCGGAGCCGATACCTTTCTGGACCGGATTCCAACCATTCTCAAGCTCAACAACCACGACGTGCTGCACGACGAAAAAGACCCCCTGTCGGCCGTGACCAGCAGTGTCGATGACGCCCTGCGGCTGGGTTGTGCCGCCGTCGGCTTCACCATCTACCCCGGCTCGTCGGCAGCCCAGACCATGTATGAGCAGCTGCGCGAGATCACCAAGGAGGCCAAATCCAAGGGGCTGGCCGTGGTGGTGTGGTCCTATCCGCGGGGCAGCGACCTGAGCAAGGCCGGGGAGACCGCGGTCGACGTGGTCGCCTACGCGGCCCAGATTGCGGCTCAGCTCGGGGCGCATATCATCAAGGTCAAACCGCCCTCGGCCCACATCGAGCTGGCCGACGCCCAAAAAGCCTACCAGCGCTACCATGTGCCGATCGACAGCCTGGCCGAGCGTATCCGGCATGTGGTCCAGAGCGCGTTCAACAGCAAACGGATTGTGATCTTCTCGGGCGGACCGGCCAAGGGCGACGAGGAATTCTTCGGCG
>JAGWBB010000084.1:13572-14124 GCA_021296095.1 Desulfurellaceae bacterium
GACTCAGAGCGGGTCTGTCCCGCTCCGAGCCGCTCCGGCTCAGCGCGTATCGGCATAAAACGTCTTCAGATAGCTCGGCGACACGCCGATAAAATACAAAAAGCGCAGCAGCCACATCAGCACGATGGTCCGTACAATGCCGTCGCGCTGCCAGCGCCGGGCCGAGGTCACCACCCGCTCGCGCAGACAGGCCAGTTCGCCCTGCCGCTTGAGCCGATAGCTCAGCTCCAGATCCTCCATCAGCTCGGCCTCCCGATAGCCGCCCAGTTCCAGAAAGGTCCGGCTGCGCACAAAAATGGCCTGATCGCCGGTCGCAATCCGTGACAGGCGTGAGCGGAGGTTCATCAGCGTCTCAACCAGCCGGAACGGCCAGCCCTCGGCGTCGAGCCGCACGTCAAAGCGACCGCCCACGACCCGGGGGCTGCGCAGTGCGTCTTCGAGCAGAGCCGGAAAGCCGGGCGGCAGGACCGTATCGGCGTGCAGAAACAGCAACACCTGACCGCTCGCCGCCCGGGCCCCGACATTCATCTGGCTGGCCCGCCCCCGTTCTGC
>JAGWBB010000085.1 GCA_021296095.1 Desulfurellaceae bacterium
GCATCCTGTGGTCCTCCGCCCTCGGCTGCTATCACACGACCGCTCCAATGGCTACAACCTATCGTGAACCACTCTAGTCCTCTGGGAATTATACGAGAAAGGTGTCGTTGACATTGCTCTCGGAAGCGGGCCGCCGCTTCCGGTGGGTCATGTTGTCCGTAGTCTCCCGCATGTAGCTCAATTGTGATCGGGCCTCGTCTTCGATCAACGCGTCTGAGAAACTCGCCCAGAGGCTGCCTGTATCTCTCTTGGTAGGGGTCGAAGTGCGGATCGACAAACAGTATCCTTGCTGCGCATCGGAGCATCGGAGCAACACAATCCGCCATCTCTCTCGCCTGTCGTTGAATGGGGACACCTATCGGCGCTTCCCAATGTTGACAAGGCGGAACCCAGGTGACTTGTCTGCACGTAATCACCATGACTTGTACCTCTATCTCACGAGGATTGCGTGAAAGGGATGACGCGCATGTTCTTTCTCTGCATTATCGAGCCAAGTAAGATTCTCGTCCCAGGGACATCCCGACCGGTCAACCGCAGCTTGGGTAACGGCCTGCATCTCCCCGGGCTGCTGGCCGAGGTGGCGCGGCACTATCTGGGACGGGCGCTCGACGAGACGGGAGGCAACAAGTCGGCGGCCTGCAAGCTGGTCGGACTCCCCAACTATCAGACCTTCACCAACTGGCTGAAAAAATACGGGGTAGGGGTCTGAGAGCCTCTGCCCGCGCCGGGAAGGAGAAAGACTATGCCATCTTCTCTGCATACGACCCACGACATGCTGACCTTGTTCCGGCAAGAGCTGGAGCTGTGCCAGGTCACGACCGGACAAAAAGTCGTCGTCCTGTCTGAAGCCGAACAGGCCACCGACTATGCGGCGGCGTTTCTGATTGCGGCCCGTGAGCTGGGGGCGGATGTGTTTAACCTCAACCTGCCGTCCGGTCGCAGTCTGAACCTGGCGGCAAAAGCCTCTGAGGTCGGAACCAACGCCCTGAGCGGTAATCGGGCGGCGATCGACGCGCTCAAACGCGCCGATCTGGTGGTCGATCTGATCTTTCTGCTGTTCTCCAAGGAGCAGCTTGAGATTCAGGCCGCCGGCACGCGCATCCTGCTTGTGGCTGAGCCGTTTGAGGTCTTGTCGCGCCTCTTTCCCACGCCGCAGCTGCGAGAGCGGGTTGAGGCGGGCGAGGCGCGCCTGGCCAAGGCTCAGCATCTCCGTTTTACCAACCCGGCCGGAACGGACGTGAGCTATAGGCTGGGACAGTATCCGGTCCTGACCGAGTACGGCTTCACCGATACGCCCGGCCGCTGGGATCATTGGCCGGGCGGTTTTCTGGCCACCCAGGGCGCCGATGCGGGGGTGGATGGAAAAGTGGTCATGGCCAGGGCGATATTCTGTTCCCGTTCAACAGATACGTCCAAGAACCAATTGAATTCACGATTCGTGAGGGCATGATTGTGGACATTGCGGGGGGCTTTGACGCCATGCTGGTCCGCGACTATATGGCCGGCTTTCACGATCCCAAGGCGTATGCCGTTTCTCACATCGGCTGGGGCTTGAACGAGCTGGCCCGCTGGGATTATCTGGCCAGCGGCGCGCCGACGCTGGGCATGGACGGTCGGTCGTTCTACGGCAATGTCCTGTTCTCGACCGGTCCGAATACCGAGCTGGGCGGAACGAATGACACGGCCTGTCATATGGATCTGCCGATGAAGGGCTGTAGCCTGTACCTGGACGATGAGCTGATCGTCAAAGCCGGCCAGCTGATACCTGAGGACATGCGGGCGGCGAATCGCTGACAAGGGGTCGGAGCTGCCTCACTCGCTGACCTTGTCCGCTCGGGCTCGGTCGAGCATGGCCAACACCCGCTCGGGGCTCAGCGGCAGGCTGTTGACCCGCACGCCAAACGGGCGCAGGGCATCGGCCACGGCGTTGGCAATCGCGGCCGGCGGGGCAATCGCGCCGGCCTCTCCCATGCCCTTGATGCCGCTCGGCACATAGGGCGAGGGGCTCTCAAGGTGGGCGATCTCGACCTGGGGCACGTCGGCTGCGGTGGGAATCAGATAGTCCAGCAAGGTCCCGGTCAGCAACTGCCCGTTTTCGTCGTAGACGGCGTGCTCGTACAGGGCCATGCCAATGCCCTGGGCCACCCCGCCCTGGATCTGGCCTTCAACAATGAGCGGGTTGAGCATGGTGCCGCAGTCTTCGACCACGATGTAGCGCAGCAACGTGACCTGGCCGGTCTCGGTATCGACCTCGACGCTGGCGACGTGGGTCGCGTTGGAGTGGGTGGCGGCCGGCGGTTCGTAGCGGCTGGTGGCCTGGAGCTGGGCGGGCAGACCGCCGGCCAACTCGGCCAGGGTCACGACCTGGATACCGTCCTGGCGGCGCACGATGACGCCCTCGACAAGGTCGAGATCCTCGGGCGGGATTTCGCTCAAACGCGAGGCTGCCTCAAAAATATCCGTGCGCAGCTGCTTGGATGCAATCGCAATTGCCCCGCCGCTGACCACCGCCGACCGGCTGCCCCAGGTGCCCCAGCCGTCGGGCACGACTGCGGTATCGCCCTGAATAACCCTGATCGCCGCCAGGGGTACGCCCAACTCGTCGGCGGTCATCTGGGCCAGGGTCGTCTGATGTCCCTGACCGTGGGCGGTGGTCCCGGTCAGGACGCTGACCATGCCGTCGGTTTCGACGCGGATGGTTACTCCCTCGTCGCCGCCGACATCCAGACCCGAGGACTGCATGACCTCGGAGCCGGGGGCGGTGCCCTCGATATAGCTGGCGATACCCACCCCGAGGGAGCGCCCGGCTTGACGCGCCCGCTCCTGCCGGGCGCGGAAGTCCTGGTAGCCAAGGATATCGAGCGCCTTTTGCAGGGCTTCGCGGTGGCTGCCGCTCTCGATCTCCGAGCCGATGATATTTGTGTAGGGGTGGTCCTCGTTGCGGATCATATTGCGCAGCCGGAGTTCGGCCGGGTCGATGCCGAGTTGCTCGGCCGCCATGTCGATCAGCCGTTCCATGGTCAGCACGGCAATCGGCAGACCCACCCCCCGGTAGGCGCCGATGGGGGCCTTATTGGTCGCCACGGCCTTGGTCTCGACCTGAAAGGCGGAAATTTTATACGGTCCGGGAATCGAGAAGGCGGCGTGCGAGACCTCAAACGACGAACTCCACGGATAGGTCGAATAGCCGCCCGCGTCGCTGAGAAAACGGCCCCGAAAGCCAAGAATCGTGCCGCCCTGGGTCAGGGCAAGTTCGGCCTCGACAATCTGATGCTTGGCGTGCAGCGAGGCCGACAGGTGCTCGCGCCGGTCCTCGATCCACTTGACCGGTCGGCCCAGCCGGCGGGCCGCATAGGCGGTCAGTATCTCTTCCGGAAAGGTGCTGGCCTTGAGACCAAAGCCACCCCCGACATCGGGCGCAATAACCCGTAGCTGCTGTTCGGGCAGGCCGAGCAGGTCGGATAGGCTGGAGCGCAGGACGTGCGGCACCTGGGTGGATGACCAGACGCTCAGGCTGTCGGTGCTCGCCTCATATTGGGCCACGCAGCCGCGGGTCTCCATGGGCAGGGCCATATGCCGGGCGGTGGTGAAGCGCTCGCTGACCACACACTCGGCGGCCTCAAACACGCCGTCCACCTCGCCAATCGTGGCCGCACCGGTCTCCATCAGATTGTCCGGCCACTCCTCATGGACCAGGGGCGCGTCGGGTTCCAGGGCCTGTTCCGGGTCCCAGACGGCGTCGAGCGGCTCGTAGTCCACCTCGATCAAGGCGGCGGCGTCCTCGGCGATATAGCGGTCGGTGGCCACCACTGCGGCAACCAGGTCGCCGACCAGACGGACCTTGGTCTGGGCCAGCACCGGCCAGTCGCACGACTTGTAGGTCGGGTTTTTGTCGGGATCAAACTCGACCCGCATGGGCTTGATCGCGTCGGCGATGTCCGCCCCGGTCAGCACGGCCAGCACGCCCGGATGAGTCTGGGCCGCGCTGATGTCAAGTTGACTGATGCGGGCGTGGGCGTACGGGCTGCGGCAAAAGGCCAGGGCTACGCAGTCCGGCAGCGCCAGATCGTCAACATACTCGGTTTGGCCCAGCAGCACGCGCGGGTCTTCCACCCGGCGGACCTCGGCGCCGACCATTTTTCCTGTGCCGCCATCTGCCATACTGACCTCCGTTGTGGCGTGGTGTGGGCATACTACGTCCGGGCTTGCTGCGGTGCAAGCGCGCGGCTCGTGTCACACGTGGGCCAGAGCCGGTATGCGGGGAGGGGGCGGATGTCAGTCCAGCAGTGGTGTCTCAGTTTGAAAATGCTCACTCCGTCTCATCTACAGCGTCCTGGCCCGGCCGTTGAATTGACACGGACAAGCCGGGTCTGCATGATTGGCCGGTGTGGGCTCCACCATCGCATCGGCACGGAGTTTTTTCGCAACACCCGGAATAAGGAGAAGGGCTATGACCACGACTGTCACCACCAGCTATGGACAACTCCGAGGCACCGACCAGGGAGGCTCGCTGGCCTTCAAGGGCATTCCGTTTGCCGCCCCGCCGGTCGGCGAGCGCCGTTTTGCACCGCCCGCACCGCCCCACAAATGGGACGGGGTGCGGGACGCCGGCCAGTTCGGAGCGACCTCCCTACAGGTTCCCAACGAAAGCCTCACCGGCCTGCTGCCCGACCTCATTCCTGAAGAGACCCAGGCCGAGGACTGCCTGTACCTCAACGTCTGGACTCCGGCGCTTGACGGGGCCAAACGGCCGGTCCTGTTCTGGATTCATGGCGGGGCGTTCACCATGGGCTCGGGCTCGCCGCCGCTATACGACGGCAGCCATCTGGCCGAACGCGGCGACGTGGTGGTGGTCACCATCAACTATCGTCTCGGCGCCCTGGGCTTTCTGTGTCTGGCCGACGGGGTGGGCGAGGCACGGACAAACTTTGGTCTGTTGGACCAGATCCAGGCGCTGTCATGGGTCCGGGACGAAATTGCCAGTTTTGGCGGCGATCCCGACAACATCACGATTTTTGGCGAATCGGCCGGCGGCATGAGCGTCAGCAGCGTGCTCGTCTCGCCCCTGGCCCGGGGACTGTTTCAACGCGCCATTCCACAGAGTGGCGCCGGCCATCACGCCCTGTCACTCGAAACCGCAGGCGAAACCGCCCGTCGCTTTGCCGACCTTGTCGGGGTCGGGCTGGACGATCTCCAAGCCCTGCGCAGCCTGCCCGTCGCCTCAATCCTGGAGGCTCAGGCCGCGCTTGAGCAAGAGCTGTTCAACGGCCTGAGCCAGGGCCGCCCGCCCGAGATGCCCTTTCTGCCGGTGATTGATGGACACGTGCTGAGCATGTTGCCGATTGAGGCGGTGCGGGCCGGTCATGCCGCAGACATCTCGATTCTGATCGGCACGACCGGTGAGGAGTCGAAGCTGATGACCGGCATGGTTGGCGGGCTGGAGCTGTCCGACGAGGCCCTGGCCATTGCCTGCGCCGGACGGGTGACCTCGCCCGAGGACATTGCGACCGGGGTGCGGGTGCGCGACACCTACCGCCAGGCCCGAGCCGCCCGGGGTGAGCCAGCCAGCAACCACGACGTGTATGTGGCGGTGGATACGGACTATGTATTCCGTATTCCGGCCGACCGCCTGGCCGAGGCCCAGACCGCCCACACCAGTCAGGTGTACGCCTACCGGCTGGACTGGCAGTCGCCGCTCAAGGGGCTGGGCGCCTGTCACGCCCTGGACCTGCCGTTTGTGTTTGGCACCCAGGCCCAGCCGGGCATTGCCGATTTCGCCGGCCCGGGCGCAACACCGCTGGCCGAGAAAATCATGGACGCCTGGATTGCCTTTGCCCGTAGCGGCGATCCGAGCACCGGAGACTTGGCCTGGCCCAGATTCGAGGCTGCCACACGCTCGACCATGCTGCTCGACGCCGAGTGTCGGGTGGTCGAGCAGCCCCGCGAGCAGGAGCGTCTGTGCTGGGAGGGCAGGCGGTAAGTCTGATGCTGGATGATGAATGGGGGAGAGACGGTCGTCTCTCCCGTCGCGCTGTGCTCATCACAACGGGTGTGGATCGGGGCCTCGGGGGTTCACGCGCTCCGGCGTAACAGCTCGGCCAAGGCTTGGCTCTGGCGGTCCAGCGCCTGACCCTGGCGGTCCAGCGCCTGACCCTGGCGGTCCAGCGCCTGGCCGATTTGCCGTAACGCTTGGCCCTGGTCCCGCTGGTTGGTCTCCATGATGTCGAGCTGGCGGTTGCGTTCCTCGGAGGCCCTGCCCATCTGGCGCAAGCCCCACCCAATCATAACCAGCTGACCGACGCCGACCGCGACCTGTGCCCAGGTAGCGATGAGTGGCTGTTCCATCCTGTTCTCTCTACCAAAAAACCGGAGATTTTTCCCCCTCTCATTACGTTACACGATGCGGTATTTCTCGGCGAGTTGGGTGGCTTGGGTGGTGCCGATGAATTCGTTGAACTCCTTCCACGATGGACCACGCTCGGAGAAGTTGGCGATAGTGCCCGAGTCCTTGAGTTCCCTGAGCATGTCCCGGGCGGCCACATAGGCCAGGAACAGGCTCTGGACCGGATAGATGGCGACCTTGAGGCCGGCGGCTTCGAGCTCGGCTTTGGGCGTGTCGATGACCACGTTGAGCAGCGGTTTGGGCAGCGCCTCGGCCGTCTGCTTCGTGTCTTCGAGACGGAGATAAGGCAGGAACAGGAGGTCGGCCCCGGCTTCGGCGTAGGCCGTGGCCCGTTGTATCGCATCGTCGAGGGAGGTCACGCCGATGGCGTCGGAGCGGGCAATAATCACAAAATCGGGGTCGGTGCGCGCGTCGGCCATGGCTTTGATCCGGTCCGCAGCCTGTTCCACCGCGCACAGCCGGTCCTTATGGCCGGTGAAATGCTTGCCCGGGATCAAATCCTCCACATGCATGCCGGCGATGCCAGCCTGCTCGGCCAGGCGTATCGTCCGGCGGGCGTTGAGCGGCGTGCCGCCGGCGTCGTCAATATCGGAGATAATGGGAATATCGACTGCGGCCGCAACGTCTTGGGCGCGTCTCAGCAGCTCGGTCATGCTGATCAGCGAATGATCCGGAATGCCCAGCATACTGGCCGAGGTGGCAAAGCCGCTCAGATACAGAGCCTCGAAGCCCTGGGCTTCGATGAGACGGGCGGTCATCACATCGTGGGCGCCGGGAGCGAGCAGCAGGCCGGGCCGGTCTAGCAGCTGTCGGAGTCGTGTCGTGCCGTTCATGCCGTGTCCCTCCGCGTCTAGCCGAGCTGCTCGTGGACGAAGGTAATGATCTTGTCAATCGCTTGTTGAGAGGCCGGCGCGTCGGGCTTGCGAATGGCAAAGCCCTCGGCCTCGCCCTCGAACAGCTCGAGCTGGACCTGACCGCCGGCCGCGCGGTAGTGCTCGACAAACCGGTCGAGGTCGGGTCGGGGGTGGGCTTTGTCTTCGGTGCCCTGGATGTACAGGACCGGCGGCAGTTCGGCCTCCTCGCCGCGTTCCAGGGCCAGCACCGGGTTGCCCTCGGCCATGGCCTGCTCGGTCTTCCAGTACTTGTCGTGCAGGGGGATGACGAGGTCGGCCAGCTCGGGGTAGGGTTTGCCGCCGGCGACGAGTTTCTTGGCGTAGTGATAGCGCGCCAGCGGGTCGATGACCGGCCAGCACGGAATCAGGCACTGCACCCGGGCATCCACGACCATCGAACCGGCCGGCAGGGGCAGGGCCGAGTAGCGGGCGTCGTGGGGTCGCATGCCGAGCAGCACGGCCTGGTGCGCACCGCTAGAGCTGCCCAGGATGCCGACCTTATCGGGCCGACTGCCCAGGCTTCCGGCCTGGGTCTTGAACCAGCGGATGGCATAGTTGATATCGACCAGCGAGCCGGGGTAGGAGGCGTCGGGCGGAACCCGAAAGTCAAGCGCGGCGACGACCACCCCGCTGTGTGCCAGCGGTTCGTTGATCGGCGTGTCCATCAGCCGGTCGCCCAGACACCAGGCCCCGCCGTGGAGTTCGATAATCAGTGGAAAGGGCCCGCTGCCGCGCGGTTTGAACACGCGGGCCAGCAGCGGCTTGTCGCCGTGGCGCAGGTATTCAACATCTTCGACGTCTATGTCGTAGGCTGGCTTACTCATCGTCTCCCCCCTTGGCTGGGTGTTCGTGTGTCAGGCTGTGATACAGTTCGGGCCGACGGTCGGGCAGAAAATCCCACTTGGCTTTCAGGCTGTCGATCGCATCCAGCTCGACGGTCGCCACCACCAGTTCGTCACCGTCGGTTTCGGCCTTGGCCAGCACCTGGCCGGTCGGGGCGATGACTTCGCTGCCCCCGATGTACTCCAGGCCGTTCTCGGTCCCGGCCTTGCCGGCCGCGACAATGAACAGCTGGTTCTCAATCGCGGCGGCGCGCAGCAGGATTTCGGCCGTTTCGTGGGCGGCGGCGCGCGGCTGGCCAAAGGTCGGGGTGTTATACGGGATGCAGATCAACTCGGCCCCACCCAGGGCCAGGGCGCGGTAGGCCTCCGAGAAGCGCCGGTCATAGCAGATCAGGCTGCCGAACTGGACCTTGGGCAGGGCGGTGACCGGAAAGCCGAGGTCGCCCGGCGTAAAATAGCGCTTTTCAAAAATATCGGGTCCCTCCCAGCGCGGCTCAACCACGCCGGGAATATGGGCTTTGCGGTATTTATGGACCAGCCCGCCCTGGGGGTCGATCAGAGCCGCGCAGTTATGGACCTGGCCGTTGTCGCGCTCGGCATACGGCAACAGCCAGTGCAGACCGGCCTGCCCGGCGGCGGCGAACAGCGCCTGGGTCTGGGCCGGCGGAAAGCTCGTCTCCACAAAACCGTGCCACGACTCCCGCACCTGCGTCGCAAAGTAGGGGCTGAGCGACAGTTCGGGAAAGGTCAGCAGCTCGACCTCGCGTCGCCCGGCTTCTTCCATCAGGCCCACCATGCGCTCCACGGTGTGGGCTTTGTCCGCGGAGCTGGGACCGAGCTGAGCGGCCGCCACAGTCAGAGTCCGATTCATCCTGTCCTCCTTTGCCGGCTGTCCGGCGGGTGGCTACACCACCGGCCGCGAGATCACATCCCCGGACACCCGCCGCTTGAGCCAGCGGCCGTCGGTCGAGCTGCCGACCAGTTTGCCGTCCTCGACGATGACCTTGCCCCGCAGCAGGGTCATGACCGGCCAGCCCTGGCTGGCAAAGCCCTCCCAGATGCTGTAGTCGGAGTTGGCGTGCAGGTCGTCGAGGCTGATGGTCTTGTGCAGCGCCGGATCGAGCACCACCAGGTCGGCGTCGCTGCCGGGCTGAATCGCCCCCTTCTGCGGGTAGAGCCCGAGCAGCCTGGCCGCGTTGGCCGAGGTAATATCCACAAAGCGTTGCAGCGCCATGTTGCGCTCGGCCACAAACTTGGTGTAGGCCACCGGGATGCGGGTTTCGATCCCGTTGTGGCCGCCGCACACCGTTTCGATGGCATCGCCCCACAGCTTAGGGCCCTTATGGGTGGTGTATTCGTCGGTGGCGGTGGTGGCCAGCCGGCCGTCCATCAGGCCGGCAATCAGCGCGTCGCGGTCGTCGGCAAACTTGATCGCCGGGTAGGTGTGAATGGCGGTGCCGCCGGGCTTTTTATAGTCTTCGCAGGTGAACTCCAGGTAGTTGTGCAGGGCTTCGCCGTACACCGGCTGGCCGGCCGCGCGCGCCTCGGCAATGGCCGCCACGCCCTCCTTGGCCGTGGTATGCACAAAGTAAATCCCGGTGCCGCTGTGCTGGGCCAGCCGGATCACATGTCGGAAGGCCAGATCCTCGGACAGGTTGTTGTGCACCAGATGCAGATTATAGCCCTGGGCGCGGTTCTCGCGCTTGAGCTTCTCGGTCATGTAGCGCACAATCTCATCCTCTTCGGCATGCACGGCCATGATGCCGCCGTGCTTGGCCACCTCGGCAAAGATAGCTGACAGCTGGCCGTAGGGCACCCGAATGGGATGGAAGGTGGTGAAGATCTTGAAGCTGGCCACGCCCTCCTGCACGGCCTCGCCGATTTCGCCGATGGTCTCCGGCGCCACCTCACCGGCCAGAATATAGTGGAAGGTATAGTCGGTGTAGGCGTGGGTCCGAAACACGTCACGGCGTTCTTCGAGCACGCTCATGATCGACTTGGCCGGCGCGTCGCCCTTGTCCTCGAAACTCAGGTCGCCGGCAAAATCGACAATCGTCGTCACCCCGCCAAAGGCGGCCGCCCGACTGGCGTCCTGGGGTGGTTGGGTCATGATGTCGGGCTGGCCGGACCACTCGCTGGGCACCGGAATGCCGATATGGGCGTGGGGTTCGATGCCGCCCGGAATGACGATCTTGCCCGTCGCGTCAATCTCCCGCCCGGCGTCGGCAGCCAGGCTGCCCGACCAGCCGACGGCGGCAATTTTCTCGCCCTGAATACCGATATCCATCTCCCCGACGGCCTGGGGAGTGACCACCTGTCCGCCTTTGATAACAAGATCGAGCATGACTCCCTCCTGGTGTGCTTCACGCGTTGTCCGTTGTCCCGATTGGCGCTTTTGAAAAATCCCAGGCCTGGATTTTCTTGGGTATGATCTTGGTCACCACCCGGCCGACGTTGTCCTTGAACAGCTGGCTGTGTTCGATGCCGGGTTGGGAGAACAGCTCGCGGTAGGACTCCAGGGTGAAGCCGAGTGCCCCGTCGCGGCTGGACAGCGGATAGCGGCTGCCGATCATCGCCACCACCTGTTCGGGCCGATACTCGCCCTGCCACGGACCGGCCTCGATCGTGACCGTTTGTTCCGAGCCGACTGCGGTCAGCTCGGCCTCACCGGTGATGATCACCGCCTTGGCCAGATTGCTGCGCATGCCCATCAGCGGTCGGTCGTCCATGTCGATCGCCAGCGAACAGCGCGGGTTGTGGCGCAGATGTTTGCAGGGTTTGCGGGTGTGGGTCAGCGCCATGTACACACAGCGCCCGTCCCAGTAGTACCACAGCGGGCTCACGTGCGGGTAACCGTCGGGGCCGATGGTGGCCAGCCGGGCGACCCAGCGACCCGACAGGAAGTCGTCAATCTCTTCCTG
>JAGWBB010000086.1 GCA_021296095.1 Desulfurellaceae bacterium
CACTTCACCGGCGTGTCATCCTTTGCCGAATGCGCCGTGGTGCCGGATAGCGGGGTAGTCAAGGTTCGCTCCGACGTGCCGTTTGAAGCTGCGGCCCTGGTTGGCTGCGGGGTCATGACCGGGGTGGGCGCGGCGATCAACACGGCCAAGGTTGAGCCCGGCACCAGCGTGGTCGTCATCGGCTGTGGCGGTGTGGGCCTGAACACGGTTCAGGGCGCGGTCCTGGCCGGGGCCGAGAAAATCATCGCGGTGGACCTGAACGCTGCCAAGCTGGAGCTAGCGACCCAGTTCGGGGCGACCCACCGCGTCAACCCCCAAGACGGCGATCCGGTTGATCAGGTGCTCAGCCTGACCGACGGCCTGGGCGCCGACTATGCGTTTGAGGTCATTGGTCGCTCGGACACTGCGGTCCAGGCCTACAATTCGATTCGACCCGGCGGCACCGCGGTGGTCGTGGGTGTGGCCAAACCCGACGATATGCTGACCATCCCGACGGTTTCGCTGTTGCAGGAAAAGACCCTCAAGGGCTCCATCTACGGCTCGGCTCGGCCCAGTGTCGATATGCCCCGCCTGCTCGACCTGTACATGCAGGGCAAGCTCAAGCTCGACGAGCTGGTCTCGCGTCGGATCGGGCTGGAAGACATCAACGCGGCGTTCGACTGGATGGAGCGGGGCGAGGTCGCCCGGAGTGTCATCATGTACTGAGCGATACCCGCCATGGCGCGTACACGATCCACCCCGTCGCAAGACCTCGACTCTCCGGCCCAGCGCGACCAGCTGCCCGTGGTGGCCATTGTCGGGCGGCCCAACGCCGGAAAATCGACCTTTTTCAACCGATTAAGCCATAATCGTAAGGCCGTGGTGCATGCCACCCCGGGGGTGACCCGGGATCGGAACTTTGTGCGTGCGACGTGGCGGGGGCGACAGTTTGTCCTGGTCGATACCGGCGGGATCGACCCGACGGAAACCGCAGGAGTCGTCGGCCGCGTTCAGCACCAGACCCAGCTGGCGATTGACGAAGCGGATGCGCTGATCTTTCTGTTTGACGGCCGCGAGGGCCTCAATCCGGCCGATACCCAGGCCGTAGACCTGCTGCGGCGCAGCCGCAAGCCGGTCTTGTTTGCGGTGAACAAGCTTGACAGTCAAAAACACGCGACACTGGTCAGCGACTTTTTCAGCCTGGGCATCGCGCCCCTGTATCCGATCTCGGCCGCCCACGGCCTGGGCATCGGCGACCTGCTTGACGGGCTGACCCAGGGGTGGGAGCGAGACACTCCGCCTCCAGAGCAGGCTGCCGACACCGCCCTGCCGGTGGCCATTATCGGGCGGCCCAACGTCGGCAAGTCTTCTCTGCTCAACAGACTGGTCGGCTTTGAGCGCTCCATCGTCGATGCGACCCCCGGCACCACCCGGGATGCGGTGGACAGCCTGATTGACTGGCACGGCCGCTCCATCCGGCTGGTCGATACGGCCGGCGTGCGCCGCCGTCCCCGCATTCACGAGCAGATCGAACAGTCCAGCGTGTTGATCGCCCTCAGAGCGATTGAACGGGCCGAGGTGTGCCTGCTGGTCATCGACGCCGAGCAGGGCATGACCGACCAGGATGCGCGGCTGATCCACTATGCCTGGGACCGGGGTCGGGCCGTGGCTCTGGTCGTCAACAAGTGGGATCTGGCCCCACCCGACCGTAAAAACCCGGCCCGCTATGAGGACGGCCTGCGCCGGCAGTTTGCCGTCACCCTGCCCCTGCCCATCGTCTTTGTGTCCGCGCTCACCGGCACCCGGGTCACCAGCCTGCTGCCGCTGATTGAACGGGTGTCCGAGGCGCATGCCACGCACCTCCCGACCGTCCAGTTAAACCGCTGCTTGAAAGAATGGACCGAGCGAACCCCGCCGCCCAGCTATCGGGGCAAAACTCCCCGTTTTTTCTACACTACCCAGGTCTCGGCCAAGCCGCCGGTCATCGCCATCTATACCAGCGCCCCCCAGGCCATACCCAGGGACTATACGCGCTATCTTGAGAATCAGCTCCGCGCACGTTTTCCTCTGACCGGCACCCCGGTCAGACTCAGCTTTCGGACCCGGCGTAAGGAGCGCAAGACCACGCCAGCCTGACACACCAGGACCGGCCCTATTCGATCACAATCCGGTCACTCTCGGGGAGAAAGCACTCGTCCTCATAGTACAGCCCGCCACGCAGGCGACAGTCCTGCTCGCCGAACAACTCATAGCTCGGCTGGTAACACTGTTCCTCGTACGGAAAGCCGCCCCGTTGCTCACACCGACCGGCTGGGGTCAGCGGCGTCTCAATGGACTTTTTGATGTATTGCTCGAAATCGTCCCAGCGCTTAGCCGGAGAAACACAGGCGGATAGCGCCAGGCTTATCCCCACTAATACGCCGAGCGGGCTCCGTCTCATCATCGTTCCTGTATGTAGCGGTTTTTTGTCCCAGACGTTAGTCCGGGGTTTCCCGCCGGTCGATAATCCGGGTCACCAGAGCCAGATCGGCCGGATTATCGACATCAATCGCGCACTCGGCAAAGGGCATCCTGACGACCGCAATACGCGCCCCAATGACCCGCTCGGCGCGTTGTCGGGCGGCCTCGGCGTCCAGTCTGCGCAGGACCAGCCACACAAAATTCCATAGCCCGAAGGTGCTCAGCAGGCGCCACGGACGCTTGCGGAACTGCCCGCTGTGGTGCCAGAAGGCTGCGGCCGACTCGGCGCCTGGGCCGGCGCGCAGGGCAAACAGGTTTGTGCCGCAAAATCGCTCGTCCCGGAACGGAATGAAGCTCCGCTTCGAATCGGGATAGGCGGTGCGGAAACGCGACTCGGCCATGACGCCGACAATCACGTCGGCGTCGCTCGTCCGCGCCGCGTGACAAAAATACTCAAGCATTTCGGTCGTCAGCAGCGGATGATCGGCCGTAGTCACCAGCAACAGGTCTCCGGCGCTGAGTTGCCGGACATAGCCGAGGGCGCTGGCGCTGGGCGAATCCCCCACCGGCGCGAACTGGAGCAGACCGGCCTCGGCCAGTGTCCGCAGCTCGGTGATGGCGTCCAGGCTGCTCGGATCGTCGGTACTGACGACAAACCGCCGCAGCCCGTGCAAGGGCTGAAGACTCCGCAGCACCCACGACAGCATGGGAATACCCCGGATCGGCACCAGCGCCTTGTGGCTACAGCCCGCCGCCTGAGCCAGCGGCTCGTTCGGTCCACGACGGCCTGCCAGCACCAGGACGGTCAGATCGGCTCGGGCCGTTTGCTGGAAAGTGAAACGTGATCTCTTCCTCATCACGAGGTCATCACGTTTCACTTTTGCGTCCTCGGGCATGCGGCTATTGTAATCGCCCGTCCATATTCAACCAGTCCCCTCTTACGATCCTCTCTCACTCCGGCCCTCGCGCCGAGACAACTCACCTCAATAGGGACGGGTTTGAAACCCGCCCCTACCGCTGTGTCCCAGCTTGACGCTGGATTGACCGCCCCATAGGCTATGGGACGCACCGAGACAAGGTCATGCGCATTTGGATTGACGCCACAGATATGCGCAGTCAACTGCGCGTGTTCGGGATGAGCCTCCTCGAACGTCAGCTCCAGGCAATCAGCCGAGCCGAGCTGGATCGGCCCGAGGTGTGTGTCGTCCTGCCCAAAGACACCCCGCCTCCCCGCCTGCCCGACCTCGGCCGTCTCGCCGTGCGCTGGGAGCGGACGACCGGCTCGGTGCAAGACCAGCTCGCCGCAGCTGTCGCCAGGGCGGACGGCGAAGCGCTCATCGCGACCGAGGGCCACGCCATTATTGACGCCCGCCTGCTGGACCATGTGGCGCAGCGTCCGGGTTCGTATGCGGCCATGGGCGGCGAGGGGGAGGCGCGCACTGCCCTGCTGCGCCTTGAACACGAGGTTCCGACCGAACCCATGCCCGAAGCCCGGCTTACAGCCCTGGCCCAGCACTACCTCGCCTGCGGCACACTCTCTGAGCTGTCCCTGGCCGAGGTTCCGTCGTACATCCCCAAGCTGCGTCGGGATCTGCCGCTCTACCTGTTTGGCATCACCGATTCGACCAGCCGAGACGCGGCCGAGCGCTTTCTGTTCTGGTCAAACTACAAAGGCTCGACCGATTTTTTCACCAAATACGTTTACCCGCCCCTGGTGTGGCTGATGGTCCGGCCCCTGGCCCGCTGGCGGGTCCACCCGAACAGCGTCACCCTGGTCAGCATCGTTCTCACCCTGGCTGCGATCCCGCTGTTCGGCCTGGGCTCCTGGGTCAGCGGCTTTGTGTGCGCCTACGCCATGAGCGTACTGGACTCGGTTGACGGCAAGCTGGCGCGGCTCACCTTTCGTTCTTCGCGTCTGGGCGACTGGCTGGATCACGGCCTGGATATTGTCCACCCGCCGCTGTGGTATGCGGCCTGGGCCTGGGGGCTGAGCCAGGCAGACCTTGACTCGGCGGTGTTTCAGGCTGCGCTGTGGATAACCGGGGTGTATATCCTGGATCGTATTGTGGCCGGCGTGTTCAGCTGGCGGCACGGCCGCTCGATTCACGGCTATACCCGGCTGGACGAGATCATGCGTACGTTCATCTCGCGTCGCAACATCAACCTGCCCCTGTTCATGGTCGGCCTGCTGGTCGGCCTGCCGATTCCGATTTTTTATCTGATTGTGGCCTGGCAAGTGGCCTCGTTCGTCTTCCACGCCGACCGGCTGGTGCGTTTTTGGAACGCCCGGCCCACCGGTCCGCTGGCCGAGCTGGCGGCGAAGAAGCGCGGCTGACACACCGCAATCCGCCGAGACACCGCCATGCACCTGCTGCTTGTCTTTGCCCGGACCTATCCCTACCCCAGCGCGCTGGTGCTGGGCTGTCTCCTCGTGTCTGCCGTGTTTGAAGGCATCGGATTTTCCAGTCTGCTGCCGCTGCTGAGCATGACGGTCACGGATCAGACCGCCGCCGGGACGGATGAGCCGCCGGCCTGGCTTGAACAGCAGGTCAGCAACGGGTTGGCGATTTTTGGCTTACAGCCCCATCTCGGGACGCTGTGTCTGGTCATTGTCGGCGGCCTCGGCCTCAAGGCGGTCTTTGTCCTGATCGCCCAGCGACAGGTCGGCTATACCGTCGCCCATGTGGCAACCGACCTGCGCCTGTCCCTGCTGCGCTCGCTGCTGGCCGCCCGCTGGGAGTATTACACCCGCCAGCCGGTCGGGGGGTTTGCCAACGCCTTTGCCACCGAAGCGACCCGGGCGGCTGAGGCGTATCTGTTTGGCGCGACGATCATCTCGCTCAGCATCCAGACCGCGCTATATACCGGCTTGGCGTTTGCCGTGTCATGGCGGGCCAGCCTGGCCGCAGCCGGCTTTGGCCTAGTGCTTGTTGTGGTGCTGAGCCGCCTGGTCCGCATGTCGCGTCGGGCCGGTGCGCGCCAGACCCAACTCCTCAAGATCCTCCTGGAACGCTTGACCGATGTCTTGTCTGCGGTCAAACCGCTCAAGGCCATGGCCCGTGAGACGCTCACCGCCCCTCTGCTGGAAAAAGGCACCCAACGCCTGAACAAGGCGCTGCGCCGCGAGGTCCTGAGCCGGGAAGCCCTGCGCGCCCTGCAAGAGCCCCTGGTCATGGCCGCTCTGGTCGGTGGCCTGTACCTGGCGCTAAGTCGCTGGTCCCTGTCTCTGGACCGGCTTGTCGTCCTGGCCGTGCTGTTTGAGCGCACCTTTCGCAGCCTGGGCAGAGTCCAGCGCCAGTATCAACGCCTGGTCGCCCGAGAGAGCGCCTATTGGTCCCTGCGTGACAGGATAGACCAAGCCCAGACCCAGCGCGAAGCCCTGCGGCCGACCCAGGCGCCTGTCCCCCGCCTCAGCCGGGCGCTCCGCTTTGAGGAGGTCAGCCTCGCCTATGGCGACCAGACGATTCTCGACACGGTCTCTCTGAGTATTCCGGCCGGGCGGCTGACCACCCTGATCGGGCCGTCCGGGGCCGGAAAAACCTCGACGGTCGATCTCATCGTCGGTCTGGTTCAGCCCCAGTCGGGCGCGATCTGGATCGACGATACCCGACTCGACCAGACGAGTCTGCACGCCTGGCGCCGGGCGGTCGGCTATGTTCCCCAGGAGACCCTGCTACTGCACGACAGCGTGCTGATGAATGTGACCCTGGGCGATCCGAGCCTGAGCCGCAACGACGCCGAAGCCGCGCTGCGGGCGGCCGAGGCCTGGGAGTTTGTCGTTGGCCTGGCCGACGGCCTCGACACCCCGGTCGGGGAGCGGGGCAGCCGCCTGTCCGGCGGCCAACGTCAACGCATCGCCATTGCCCGGGCGCTCGTGCATCAGCCCCAGCTCGTCATTCTGGATGAAGCCACCACGGCGCTCGACCCGGACACTGAAGCTGCCATCTGCGCCACCGTTCAACACCTGCGGGGACACACCACGCTGCTGGCTATCTCACACCAGCCCGCGTTGCTCGAAGCCGCCGACCAAGTCTACCGCCTGGCCGGCGGCAGGATGGAGCAACTGAGCCAGGGGCTGGAACACCGGCACGAGGCGCAGGCCTGAAAAAGAACCTATATGAAGCTGTCCAAAACACTCCGCAGCCTGTCACGGCTCGTTCCGCTGCTAACCGACCGGCGCGTTCCCTGCGTCCCCGAACCGATCAGGCTGGACGTACGGCCGGGGGCGCGGCCGAGCCCCAAGCCGCCGGTGTGTCTTTTTGTCGGCACCGAGCCGGCCCAGCACCGGGCCGAGCGTGTTTTTTTGTGGTCCATAGAACAGGTGCGCGATCCGGGCCGGGTGTATGACATCTATCTGATGACAGACCTGGCCGGCTTTGACCGCCGGGGCTGGCTGACCGGCTTTACCAATTATCGTTTTGCCATCCCACACTTTGCCGCCAGCCTGGGCATGCGACGGGCGATTTACAACGATGTGGATCAGGTCTATCTGGCCGATCCGGGTGAGCTGTTTGATACCGATCTGGGATCGCACGGCTTTGTGTCGATTGGCCCCCGCGATACCTCGGTCATGTTGCTGGATTGTGAGCGGATGGCCACCGTCTGGTCACTCCAGGACGCCCAACACACCCGCCGCAAAACGCTGGAGGCCAGCGCCGCAGCCGAGTGGGGTGTGCTCGACCCGGCCTGGAACGCACGGGACGAGGAGTATCGGCCGGGCGACTCCAAGGTCTTGCACTACACCACCATCCACGCCCAGCCCTGGCAACCTTTCCCCGAGCGCTACGCCTACCAGCGCAACCCGGTTGCCCACGTCTGGTTTGGGCTGGAACGCGCCGCCGACCAGGCCGCCTACCGCATGTCGGCCGCCTGTCCCGAGCCCGACGCCCCTCCGTCGGTCTGGGTGCTCACGGCCGATAAACCCGGCCACACGACCCAGGCGCTCGGCTTGGCCGACGCGCTCGGCTGGCCGTATGAGGAGAAACGGCTGGCTTTCACCGGGGCGGCCACGCTCCATAAGCGCCTGTTTGGCGTGCGCGGGGCAAGCCGTATCGGTCTTGACCGTGCCCGCTCGGACCGGCTGGCCGCGCCGTGGCCGGATATCGTGATCAGCGCCGGCTGGCGGCCGACGCGGGTGGCGCGCTGGATTCGGGACCGCAGCCAGGGCAAGACCCGGCTGGTGCTGCTCGGCCGCAAAGGCGCTCACCTCACCGACCGGTCGGATATTGCGGTCAGCTGTGGTCACTTCCGTCAGCCCCCCCACCCCCGACGGATTGAAACCCTGGCGCCCCTGAGCCGTGTCACCCAACAGCGCCTGGAGGCGGCCGCTGCGGCATGGTGCGAGATGCTGGAATCCGCCCCCCATCCTCGCGTTGCCGTGCTCGTCGGCGGGGCAACCGCCCGTTATCGTTTTGACCCGGACACAGCCCAACAGCTGGGACAGGCGATCCGCGCCTGGGCCCGCGAGGTCGGGGCGAGTCTGTTTGTCACCACCAGCCGGCGGACTGGGACGCAATCCTGCCAGGCCCTGCAACACGCCCTCGGCCCTGTCCAGCATCTGCACGTGTGGCAGGCCGGACAGTCGGCAAACCCGTATCTCGCCTATCTCAGCTTAGCCGATGTGTTGGTGGTCACCGGCGAGAGCGAGTCCATGCTGGCCGAAGCTGCGGCTACCGACAAGCCGCTGTATATCTACCCGCTGCCCGAACGCCCGGCCGCGCTCGGCGTGCGGCTCAAGGAATGGCTGGTCCGGCGCGCCCAACAGCCGCGTCGCAACACACGCGGCACGGTGCGTCCCCAGCGCGGCCTGGCCTATGTGTGCGGCAGGCTCATCGAGCGCGGCACGCTTCAGCCCCGCCGGGATGTGAACGCCCTCCACCGGGCGCTGGTCGAACACGACTTTGCCCATTTTTTTGGTGAGCCGCTGAGCCTGGCCGCCCGCCCGCAGCTGCAAGAGTTTGACACGGTCGCCGAGCAGGTTCGGCGTCTCTTGAAAGGCGAACGATGATAACCGATCATCGAGGAAGAGAGCAGCGTTCGCCTTTGAAAGAGGAACGATGGTGACCGATCATGCAAGAAGAGAGCAGCGTTCGGAAATATCATGACTATCCCGCTTGTTTTTCTGCGCCACGGCCAGAGCGTGTGGAATCAGCAGCGCCGTTTTACCGGCTGGGCCGATGTCAGGCTCAGCCCCGCCGGCCGCACAGAATCCGAAACTGCGGGTCGGCTGCTCAAACGGGCCAACTACCGCTTTGACGTGTGCTTTACCTCCGTGCTCCAGCGCGCCCGGCAAACCCTGGACATCGTCCTCGACAGCCTGGGACAGTCGCGGCTGCCGGTTCATACCAGCTGGCGCTTGAACGAACGCCACTACGGCGCGCTCGAGGGCCTCAGCCGCGTCGATGCGGCCGAGCAATACAGCCCTCGGCAGGTCACGCTGTGGCAGCAGCATTTTGACATCTGCCCGCCGCCGCTTGATCCCGGGGACCGTCGTTTTCCCGGCCACGATCCGCGCTACCGTCGGTTGGCTGCGGCTGACCTGCCACGCACAGAGAGCCTCAAAGACGTCCGAGCCCGTGTGCTGCCGTACTGGCAAGACACCATCCTGCCCTGCCTCAAGGCCGGCCAGCGCGTCCTGGTCGTGGCCCACGGCAACAGCCTGCGGGCGCTCATGACCTATCTCGACAGCGTCCCGGAGGCGACGATTCCAAAAATCAAAAGACCCCTGACCGGCGAGCCCTTGGTGTACGAGTTTGGCCCTAGTGGCCAACCGCTCAGTCGCTTTTACCTCAGACGCTCCCCCAAACTGCACCGCTGGGTGCGCTCGGCTTTTGGTTCCACACCGTCTCCCACCCCGGACTAGGCTCGGCCATGGCGTACCTTGATTTTGATCGGCTCGACGCCCTCGACCCACACACCTTTCAGGCCCAACACCCCTATCCGTGGGTCAATCCGCACGGCCTGCTCACCCCGACCGGCTATCAGCGCTTGGTCGAGAGTCTGCCCGCAGTGTCGCAATTCACCCGTCTATTTGGCGTTCAACGCGCCCACGGTCAGCACAGGCACGACCGCTATGGGCTGGAATACAGTCCCGGCCTCCAACTCGCACCGGCCTGGCAGGACTTCATCGACGAGTTGGCCGGCAGCACCTACCGACGCTTTATCTGCCGCATGTTTGGCGTGCGGGCCGTTGATCTGCGCTTTCACTGGCACTACACGCCCCGGGGCTGCTCGGTCTCCCCCCACTGTGACGCCAAACACAAACTCGGTTCGCATATCTTTTATTGTAATGCAGAGTGGAACCCGGCCTGGGGAGGCGAAACCCTCATCCTGGACGATGGCGGGCGTTTTGCGCGCAGCTCAGCCCCTCGGTTTGAGGACTTTGATCGGCGCATCGTGTCCCAAACCTCGGGCAACCGCAGCCTGTTGTTTCAGCGCAGAAACAACTCGTGGCACGGCGTGCGCACCCTGGAGTGTCCGGAAGGTCAGCTGCGAAAAGTCTTTATCGTTGTCATCAACCGCTATTCGGCCGTGGACCGCATACGGCGGCTGTTGGGCGGAAAATCGAAGGGCTATTGACCCCAAGTCCGCACTGCTGAGACCGTAGATTCCATTACCAATCCATCCAGGCTTCGCCCTTACCAGACCACCGTCACGCCATATTCATGGAAAACCGGATCAATGCTGAGAACCGGCAGACTGCGGAGTCTGGCTTGGGCAATCAACATCCGATCAAAGGGGTCTTTATGTGGACCCGGTAGGGAGCCCGCCAACAGGCCATCGTCAGCGGTAACACTCAGTTCAGCAAAGCGCGCCTGGCGGAGATACGTGGGTAAGCGACGAACAATATCTCCAGCCTCGGGCAATTTTCCGATGCGGTGCTTTGTGGCAATTTCCCAGGCCGAGGCGGCACTCACCAGAATCTCATTCCCGGCATTCGCAATGCAGTCTCGGGCAGCGGTGGATAAGTGAGGGTCGTCAAACAGCCACCACAGCAGGGCATGGGTATCGAGCAGCGCCTTCATCGCTCCCAGGCCTGTAACTCATCCTCGGGAAGCGGCTCAAAAAAGGCATCCGTCAGCCTGCCACGGGCAATCCCCGGAACACGGGGGAGACGCTCCTCAACCGGCAGTAAACGGGCGAGTGGCTTGCCGGCTCGGGCGATAATGATTTCCTCTCCTGTCAGCATCCGATCAAGCAGTTTGGAGAGATGTGTTTTGGCCTCATGGATATTCACGGTGGACATGCAACTCCCTCCGTTCGGCATATTTTAGTCTTATTTTTAGACTTAGTTTAGGATCTAAGCTAAGTCAAGACTGCTCTGACCTATCCGTCACACAAGCCAAAAGCAGGATCGGCGGTTCGGGGATGTGGCGGCACGGAAAACCTAGAGCGGTTCACCATTATCTGTAGCCACAATGCTGGAAGTAATGATGGCATTCGCGGGGAGAGAAGCCCGTCAAG
>JAGWBB010000087.1:0-930 GCA_021296095.1 Desulfurellaceae bacterium
CGCCGGGCTGAGGAGCCACCCGGCGGCTCAAGCTTTATGACATCGGCGCCCAGGTCACCCAGAATCTGGCCGCACAACAGGCCGCGCTCATTGGTCAGGTCAAGGACGCGGGAGTTGTCTAGCATAGCCGTCCTCCGCTCGGTGGTGTGCCATGTATAGCTGGCCGTGCGGCGGCTGAAAATCCCCCTCTACGGCTGGCATGACACGGCGGTTTCGGCTACCCATAGCAGACCATGCACTGCCCGCGCTGCCGTACCAAGATGCAGGTCCAGGCCCACCGGCCGCACAACCACGAGAAGTGGCGCTGTCCACGCTGCGGAGCGGTGCGCATGAAACCGACGACCGAGACTAGACCGGTGGGCTATTGACTGCCGGCCGCGCTGCGCTGGGCGGCGACGTAGGCGGACATCAAACCCGGAATATCGAGCGGCGCTTCGGTCTCCCGGATCTTGTCGCCGGGTCCCAGAATCCGGTCCGAGCCGCCCAGGGACAGAGATACGTACAGGCCGCCGAGCAGGCCGCGGGTTTTGATCGAGGCGATCGTGTCTTCCTGGAGGGCGATATCCCGGCGGACCAGGAGGCTGACCCGGGCGCGGTTGCCAACGCGCCAGACGGCGTTGACCCGGCCGACGGCAATACCGGCCACCTCAACCACCGCGCCGGGTTCCAGACCGCTGGCGTTGGTGAAATCGGCGTGCAGCTGGTAGCGCCGGCCCAGGTCGAGATTAGCCTCGCCCAACACGGTGAACAGGTAGACCAGAGCGGTCGCGCCGATAAGCAGGAAGCCGACGACGCTGGCCGTCAGTCCAAAGGTTCGCATAGCTGCGGAGTCTAGCAGGCCAAGGGCTCTTGCCCAAGTCCGCACCGGCGTGGACCCGGCTTGCACCCGTGCGGCTTTCTCCGTACAAGCACGGACATGTGCAAGACAGG
>JAGWBB010000087.1:1037-2268 GCA_021296095.1 Desulfurellaceae bacterium
GTCTTTGCCCTGGCCGGCGGGTGTGGCTGTCACACGGCCGAGGGCGGGCCGGTCAACGCCGGCGGCCGCCCGCTCAGCACGCCCTACGGAACCTTTTACGGAACGAATATCACGCCCGATCCCGACCACGGCATCGGTGCCTGGACCGATCAACAGATCATCGACTCCATTCGACTCGGCGTCCGTCCCGACGGCTCAGTCATGAGTCCGGTCATGCCGTATCCGGCCCTGAGCGGCATGAGTGACGCCGATGTCGGCGCCCTGGTCGCCTATCTGCGCAGCCTGACGCCGGTCGCCCAGGCCAATACGCCCCACCGGCTGTCGATCCCGTTTGCCAGCCTGGCCATGCGGGTGTGGCGCTGGCTCTTTTTTGAGCCGGTCCAGGCTGCGGCTCAGGCACCCCAGAGCGGAATCGAGCGCGGGGCGTATATCAGCCAGCATTTGGCCCACTGTCAGGAGTGCCACACCCCGCGGCGCTGGACCGGCACGCTTGACCACTCCCGCCACATGGCCGGTAATCCGGACGGGATTGACGGCGAGCTGGCGCCCAACATCACCCCGGATGTCAAGACCGGAATTGGGGAGTGGAGCGAGGACGACATGGTGACCCTGCTGCGGAGCGGATTTCTGCCCGACTTCGACAATGTCCAGGGCTTGATGGCGCTGGTGATTGAAGGCGTGCCCGAAGGCGGCTACAAAGACCTGACCGATGCGGATGCCCGGGCCGTGGCCCGCTATTTCCAAAGCATTCCGGCCATCGAACAGGCCGTCGAACCTTAGCCGAACGGCCGCGCCTGGGTGAAGAAACGCTGGAGCGCCCGAGAGGCCGGCGATCCTCTATCCCATCTCAGGAGAAACCAATGCGCAGCGGGGAGAACAAACACATCATCCAGGACGCCTTTACGGCCTGGGCCAAGGGCGACGGCATGGCGTTCTTCAATCTCTTAGCCGACACTGCCACCTGGACGGTGATGGGCAGCTGTCCCATTTCGGGGACCTACATCGGCCGCCAACGCTTAGTCGAGGATGCGCTCACACCCCAACGCGAGAAACTTGCCGGCCCTCCTATACCAACCGTGACAAACCTCATCGCCGAGGGGGATACGGTCGTGATTCAGTGGGTCGGCAAAGGAACCACCAAAACCGGTCAGGCGTATAACAACAGCTACTGCTATGTCGTCCAGATGGACAAGGGGAAAATTATCCGAGGGACAGCCTACCTCGATACCGA
>JAGWBB010000087.1:2405-3607 GCA_021296095.1 Desulfurellaceae bacterium
CCGTCCCGGCCACGGGGAGCTGGGTGTCAATCCGCAGGGCCACGTGGCCGCGAAACCGCAGGCCGGTATAGAGTGTGAGCGTGCCATCGTCGAGCCCCCGGTCGCACTCGCCTAAAGGTACGACGACTTCGAGGGCGGCCGCCGTGAGCGCTAGGGCTGCCGTGTGGGTGGACAGGACGTGTTTGTAGGTCAAAGCGAGGTCGCCTGGACCGGCGGTCGTCCTGTCCCGGGTTTCTTTCACGGTATACGGCAGGCTGAGTTCCCACTGCCCGCGCGTCCCGAGCCTTTGTTCATACACGAGCGTAGTGGTCCACGTTTGTGTCCCGTGCGTGCCGTCGATGAATTCCTGTTTGAGTGAGGTCCCCTTTACGGATGGCCATCGCTCCCACGAGGCAAACGGCTCCTCAAAGGGCAGGTGCAGGGTCTCCGGGTGGAGGAGATGGGTCAAGTGAACCATCTCAGGCCTGTAATGGCACGGCGAAATGTGCGTAGTGCACGCGACTGGGGAACCTCAAGCCGGGGGAGGTTTGTCCTTGCTGCGGTGGAAGTACGATAGGTGCTGTATGTGGGGGAATCGGCGAATCCCAGATCGATGATCCGGCTTCCGCTGTCCGAGCGCAGATATTCACCTTTGAAATCCCTTCCATCTTAACGGGAGACCGTGCTCGTCCTCAGATGTAATTGACTGAACGTTCGTTCAGTGGTAGAGAAAAAAAGGAGCGACGGACCGTGGTCGGCGCGCCTGACTACAGCGTGGGTGAACGGGCAGCTTGACCGAGGATTGTTCAGAGTGGGGCGCGAGCACAGCGTGAGCCGCACCCCTCCAGTTTGGAGGTGAAGCAAGTGTTTGTTGGTGTGCCTGCTGGCGACATGGGAGAGTTCGGAAGGCGACGGGAGGACAGCAACCGAGCCGCTCGGCGATGTCTGGCCAAAATCCGGCCCACACAGACCGCCCCGGCCCTCCCCCCTGCAGAAGTGGTCCAGGCTTCGATGATCGAGTTTCTCCTCGCGCAGAAAGCGACCGCCTCCGCCACAGCGTATGTAGCCCGGCATGGCCAGTGTGCGCTCTGTCGCGTACAGGTCGGGCTCGTGTCCATGAAGTTTGTCGAGGTTGTGCCCTGGTAGAAGAGGGCCCCTCGATTGGTGCAGGCATGCCCGTTGAGGACACCACGCGAAGCTTCCTGAGACCATTTTCTGGCGGC
>JAGWBB010000087.1:3897-14768 GCA_021296095.1 Desulfurellaceae bacterium
AGCGCGCTGGCCGTGGCGCTTGTCGCCCAACACATTGGCGCCCACGGCGAACATGTCCACAGTCTCAAAAACCCGGACGATCCCATCGGGGCGCGCATGTACCTGATGGAAAACGTAGGGGCCAACGCCAAACAGCTCAAGGCCAAGCTGGATGCCGGACAGGTCGCTGACGCAGCGCTCTACGCCGGGGCGATCGCCCTGCACGCCAGCCAGATGTCCAGCCTGTTTCCACCCGACAGTATCTCGGACGCCTCGCGGGCCAAGCCCGAGATCTGGCAGCAGTGGGACGGTTTTGTGCAGGCCGCGCATGGCTTGCGCGATGCCGCCGAAGATCTGGGCTACGCCGCCAGTCAGGACAGAGGCGACGAGGCCAAAGCCAAGCTCAAGGCGGTCTTTGGCAGCTGCAAGAGCTGTCACGACACGTTTCGCAAGCCCAAGGAGTCCTGAGCCGCGCCGCTTACTGATACAGCTCTTCGTTGCTCAGCCCGCTGTCCGGCATCCGAATCTTGGGATACAGCGACGGCATGCCGCTGCGGCCGAGCAGCAGGAAGTCAACCGGCACAAACGGCAGCGGGACCTCCACCCCGACAAAGGCGCTGCGCTGGTCTTTGCCAAAGGCCAGGTTGGTGCCGATGACTTCTTTGGGCAAAATACCGCGAATATCGAGATCCGTGCCCGAGGTACTGCCGGTCAGCTGGGGCAGGGCGCGCCAGCCCCGGTCGGCGTGCTTTTCCTGACTGCTCTTGAGCATGATATCGGCCTCTTCCGCGCCCAGGGCCAGACGGGCCAGCTGACGGTCGCCATGCCGTGCGGCCTGATCAAAGCCTTTGGCCCGAAAACGCTGCCAAAACCGCTCCCAGGCCAGGCGCGGCACGCCGTAGACCTTGGTCTGAGAACCCGCATCGGTGGCAAAGTGCAGGGAAATCTCCTGGTCGGTCAGGACGGTGATGCCCTCGTCGCTGAGTTCGATATTCTCCCGGTTGCCGTCCACCAGTTGGGGTCTGAGCCCCAGGCCGTGGGGACCGATGAGGTCGGTGTGTTCCTGCAGAAAGGCTTTGCTGAGCTGGAGGCCCTGATGCTCCCAGCGGCTCAACTCGCGCAGCTTGGGCGCCGCTTCTTTGGCCGCCTCGGTGTCGGCATAGCGCTCGGCCAGGGTCCGCAGAGCGGCCAGTTTGTCGGCCCGGTGGGGCGTCTCGTCGGCCTGGTGCAGGAGCGCCTCGGCGGCCTGCTCTTTGAGGTCCGGGATTTTGTCTTCCTGGCCGGCGAGCTGATAGTAGTGCATGGCCCGGTCCAGTTTGCCCTCGCGCTGATACGAGTTGGCCAGCAGGTCATACACCTCGGGCGTCCGCCGTTCGGGCGGTGTCTGGTGCACATAGGTCTGGGCTTCCCGAATGACGTCCTGGCGCGAGACCGGGTTGCCGGTCATCACCCGCCACAGCTTGCTGCCGACCTGCACCATTGACAGCGCCCCAAAGGTCGCCGCCCCAACCAGCCCCTCGGTCGCTACCTGGATGCCGGCCACGGCAAAATTGTCTTTGACGAAACCACTGCCCGGCATAACGTATTTGAAGGTCTCGACCCGATGGTCCCAGGTGGCGTCTCGAACCCGTTGGTAGGGGTCCTCGGGCCGCCGGTCGGCCAGGGGTTCGAGCACCTGGAGCCGGGCTTCGACCTGACGCAAGCCGGTGTGGGCCTGGGCCGATTCGTCGTCGACCATCAGGGCCAGCTGGTAGTGGAAGTTCGCGCCCCAGTAGTCGCGCTGCTCAAAGGCGGCTTTGGCCTTGTCGAGTTCCTCGTCCAGCAGGGCTTTTTGGCGGCGCGCCTCCAGGGCCTGGACCTTTTCCCGGACCTCGGTCGCACGCGGGTCGTCGGGGGCGCGGTGCAAAAACTGCTGATACAGCACCAGGGCTTTGCGTTCGCGCGGACTCGGCCCGTCCCCTCGTCTCCTGAGGGACGAAATCACGCCCTGGGCCGAGTAGGGGCTGGGACTGCGCGGCGCTCCGAGGAAGAGACTGCCGACGTCAAAGGTTGACAGCAGCCAGTTGAATATCCGTCCCAGGCGTCCACGTTTTTCGTCCGCAATCAGCCGGTTGGCCTGGGCCAGCAGCGCATCGGCAGGCGCATCAAGTTCAGCGGCGGCGACATCCGGGACGATGTGGTGCGGGGAGGCGGGATCCCCGGCTGCGGCCAGCGTCCTGACATAGGTGGTCAGGCCGGTTGGGCGCTGGCCGTTGCGCACCAGTTCGGTATCCCGCTCGGACAGGGCGCGGACGTGGGCATCGAGCGACTGCGGACCGGTGACATAGGCATCCGCAATAGCGCTGGCGATCTGCTTGCCGACCGCGTCCGGAAAATAGCGGTCGGGCGGCAGGGGCGGCACGAACGGGTCGTAGCCGGGGTGGACCTCGGTCAGCCGATTCAGCAGGGGATCGGCAAATTCCTGGGCCTGGACCGAGCCCAGCAGCACGAGTCCGATGAGACACGCGCTCAGGTAGGTGTAGGATCGCATACCGCCTTACCTCCCGAGCCGTCCGATTTTGGCCATATACGCCTCCAGGGCCTGGAGTTTACCCCTGGCTTGCAGCTTTTCGATCACCCCGTCCTGCTGGGCGACCTGGGCGTACTGATTCAGCGCCGCCTGGCCCAGTTCTTCGAACGTTGCGACTGAAAAAGACAGGCCCTCGGGATCGTTTTGGGACACATATTCTTCGGCCAGAGCGTGAAAGAAGTCGCCCAGTTCGATCAGATAGCGGTAGCGATTCTTGCTCTCGGGGTGTTTGTCGAGCAGCTGGCGGTAGGCGACAATGACGCTCTCGGGACCGTCCTGGAGCTGGTAGCGGTTCAGCTTCAAAAAGGTCACCTTGGCCGCGTCGATCCGTTCGGCCTCTTCCAGGGCCAGGCTTTCATACCGTGTGCCGGTCAACTCCTGGCTGAGGCCGGTCCAGGCGGCGGCCTGCTCGTCCAGCACCTGCAAGTATTCGGCCGGGGTGGTGGCCGAGATCGGCCGCTCGGCCAACTCCTGGAATCTGTCCAGGGCGACGGCGGATTTGGCGGCCTCGTCTTTGAGCCGGTGTCGGGTTTGGCTGACGCGTTGATACGCTTCGAGTGCCTGCGGGTAGGCGTGCAAGCCCTCATAGGCGCGTCCCCGGGTGAAGGCGACCAGGACCGGATAGGCACCCGGGTGCTTGGCCTGATAGTCGTCCAGACGTTTCAGGGTGGCCTTATAGGCGTTGGCGCCGGTGACGTCCTGGGGCAGTGGAAACCGGTAGGTGTCGTGGGCTTCGACCCGTTGAAACTCGGTCGTGATCTTGAGCAGGTCTTCCTCGGTTTCGTACTGCGGGTTGCGGTTCGCGTCAGTGTTTTTTGACAGGCCGGGGATGGCCTCACGAATGGCCGCGGCCGGGGAGGCCGCGGCCGGGCTGGGGGGGACGGACCGCGGGCGAAAAAACGAACAGCTCGAGACCAGCGGTAGGCAGCACATCACAACAAGAGCGGGCAGCAACGGGTATTGCATAGCGCATCGGACTCGGCCTGACGGCGACAACACGGTCAAGCTTACTGCCCCGACCCGGAGGTGTCAAACGCGCTCGGACTTGTCAGCCGGCGACGCTTCCGGCTAAGATTCCGGGCGTGCCGGAGTGGTGGAACTGGCAGACACACAGGACTTAAAATCCTGAGCGGGTCTCCCGCGTGCGGGTTCAAGTCCCGCCTCCGGCATCCCGCCAGTCTGACGTGAGCCTAGTAGCTGTCCCGTTGATGGCCGAGCGCCTCGTCAATCATGTGTGGCGGCATGGGGTCGTAGTGATCGAACTCCATGCTGTGGGCGGCGCGACCCTGGCTGATCGAACGCACATTGGTGGCATAGCCAAACATGGTGGCCAGCGGCACGTGGGCCGTAATCGTGCGCTGGCTGCCGCGCTCGCCAAGTTCGGTGACCTTGCCCCGCCGCGCCTGGAGGTCGCCCATGACCGCTCCCAGGTATTCTTCGGGCATGACCACCTCAACCTTCATGATCGGTTCGAGCAGGACCGGTTTGGCCCGTTTGACCGCTTCTTTCAGCCCCAGCGAGCCGGCCAGGTGAAAGGACATCTCCGAGGAGTCCACCTCGTGATAGCTGCCGTCGTACAAGCTCACCGTGGTATTGAGCAGCTGGCAGCCGTAGCTGATCCCATTCTCGGCAGCCTCCCGCACGCCTTTTTCCACCGCCGAAATGTACTCTCTGGGAATGGCGCCGCCCTTGATGGCGTTGACAAAGACGAGCCCCTGGCCGTCGTTCGGTTCGATTTTGAAACACACATGCCCGAACTGGCCCCGGCCGCCCGACTGGCGTATATATTTGCCCTCGGCCTGGGCCGGGCGGGTGATGGTCTCCCGGTAGGCGACCTGGGGCGCGCCGGTGTTGACGGCCACCTGAAACTCGCGGACCAGCCGGTCGAGGATGATTTCGAGGTGCAACTCCCCCATGCCGGACAGCAGGGTTTGGCCGGTTTCGGCGTTGGTCTGGATAACCAGGGTCGGATCCTCGGACGACAGGCGATCCAGGGCCAGGCCGAGCTTTTCCGAGTCGGCCCTGGTCTTTGGCTCGACCGCCAGCGAGATGACCGGGTCGTGGAAAGTGATTGACTCCAACAGGACGGGGCGGTTGCGGTCGGCAATCGTATCGCCGGTGGTGAAGTGCTTGAGGCCGACGGCGGCCACAATACTACCGGCTTCCGCGTGTTCGATATCTTCCTTTTTGTTGGCGTGCATGCGCACCAGACGACCGAGCCGCTCGGTCTGGCTGGTCCGGGGGTTGAAGATCTGGGCGCCGGTTTTCAGCCCGCCGCTGTACAGCCGGATGAACGTCAGCTGACCCGAGTAGGCATCGTGCATGGTCTTGAAGGCCAGGCCGGCCCGGACGGCATCGCTGACCTGCCACTCGCGCGGCTCGCCCTTGGGCGTGTGACCCTGGACCGGCTTGGTCGGCGGCGGCAGGTAGGACACGATGGCGTCGAGCAGCGGCTGCACGCCCTTGTTGCGCAGGGCCGAGCCGCACAGAACCGGAAAGAGTCCCATGGCCCGGGTTTTGAGCGCAATGGCCCGCACCAGCCGCTCCTCGCTCACGGTTTCGCCGGCCAGGTATTGTTCGAGCAGTTCGTCGTCCGCGTCGGCAACCGTCTCGATCAGCTGATCGCGGTAGCGGGCGACCTCGTCGTCCAGTCCGGCCGGAATGTCTTCCTCGTGAAAACGCGCCCCGAGTGTGTCTTCTTCCCACACGATGGCCTTCTGGCGCACGAGATCGATCACCCCGCGAAACGTATCCTCGGTGCCGAGCGGTAGCTGCACCACGAGCGGCTTGCCGCCCAGACGGTATGTGATCTGCTCGAGCACGCCGTGAAAGTCCGCACCCAGGCGGTCGAGCTTGTTGACAAAGACGATACGCGGCACCCCATATTTATCGGCCTGGCGCCAGACCGTCTCCGACTGCGGCTCCACCCCGCCGACCGCGCAGAAGACGACCACCGCCCCGTCGAGGACGCGCAGGCTGCGTTCGACCTCGGTCGTGAAGTCGACGTGGCCCGGGGTGTCGATGATGTTGATCTGATGCTGTTGCCACTCGCAGCTAATGGCCGCTGCGGTGATGGTGATACCGCGCTCGCGTTCCTGGGGCATCCAGTCGGTGACGGCCGTTCCGTCGTGGACCTCGCCGATCTTATGCGACAGACCGGTGTAGTACAGAACGCGTTCGCTGACCGTGGTTTTGCCACTGTCAACGTGGGCAACAATGCCGATATTCCGAATGTTTTCCAGTGCGGGCGACATATACCTCTCCGTGCCAGGTGTGGGGTACGAGCGTTCAGAAAAGGAAAGATGAGGAGGGGAGCGGGCTAGAGCACGGCTCTAGCCATTTCGGTCATGCCCTCCAGTCTTACACAAAAATGGGCGGCTATCCAAGAGGCCGGTCGGCGGAAGATGACACCTGCGTGACACAACAGAACAGTTTTTGTCCCAGGGCTGCGCCCCGATCCGGCCTGGACCGCCTAGATCTGATACTCTTTCAACAGATTGCGGGCGATGACCAGCTTTTGAATCTCGCTCGTGCCCTCGCCGATGATCATCAGCGGGGCGTCGCGGTAAAACCGCTCGACCGGAAACTCCTGGGTATAGCCGTAGCCGCCCAGCACCCGCATGGCGTCGAGGGCGACTTCCTCGCACGATTCCGAGGCGAACAGCTTGGCCATGCCGGCCTCCAGATCGCAGCGCTCACCCCGGTCTTTCTTGAGTGCGGCCTGGCGCACCAGCAGGCGCGAGGCCTCGATTTTGGTCGCCATGTCGGCCAGCTTGAGTTGGATGGCCTGATGCTCACAGATCGGCTTGCCAAAGGTCTCGCGTTGTTGGGCGTAGCGAATCGCCTCCTCAAACGCGGCCTGGGCCACGCCGACGGCGCGGGCCGCGACATTGATGCGGCCGACCTCAAGACCGCCCATGACCTGTTTGAAGCCCTGGCCCTCGTGGCCGCCGATCAGGCTTGAGGCTGGAGTCGGAAAATCCTCAAACGCCAACTCACAGGTATCCAGGCCCTTATAGCCGAGCTTTTTGATATCCCGGCTGACCGTCAGGCCCGGCGCGCCTTTTTCGACCGCAAACAGGCTGATGCCGCTATACGCCGGCTGGGCGTCGGGGTCGGTCTTGGCCGCCACGGCCAGGATGTTGCCGTGGCGGCCGTTGGTGATGAACATTTTGCTGCCGTTGATCAGGTACTGATCGCCATGTTTCCTGGCCGTGGATTTGATGCGTTGCACGTCGCTGCCGGCGTGCGGCTCGGTCAGGGCCAGGCCGCCGCGTTTTTCCCCGCTGGCCATGGCCGGCAGCAGATTCCGGCGCTGCTCCTCGGTGCCGAACTGGGCAATGATGTGGGCGAACAGCAGGTGAGAGTTCAGGATACCGGTCAGGCTCATCCAGCCCCGGCAGATCTCCTCAATAATCATCGCATAGGTCGAAAACGACAGGCCCAGGCCGCCGTACTGGGTCGGGATAATCGCCCCGAACAGACCCAACTGCTTCATGTGTTCGACCAGGCCGTGGGGGTATTCGTCGCGGTGTTCCAACTCGCTGGCGACCGGTTTGACCTCGCGCTCGACAAAACGCTGGATGGTGGACAGAATCTGTTGATCTTCTTCGTTCAGCGTTGCCACGCCTGCCATGGGTGTGTCCTTTCGTTGTGCGACCGTTGCCGGTCGCGCCACTTCACCACCTTTGCAGCCCAAGATCAAGGGAAGCCCGAAATCAGGCCAGCCCGCCTCCCCTGGCCACAGACCGGGAAAGCCGATAAGAAACGGGAGCAAGGAGCGAACCATGGCCCTCAGCCCGACCATGCAGTACTACCGCGATACCAAGCAGGAGTATCCCGACGCGATCGTCCTGCTGCGGCTGGGGGATTTCTACGAGATCTTCTTTGAGGACGCCCGGGAAGCCGCCGCCCTGCTTGACCTGACGCTCACCTCGCGCGGCAGCGGGCCGGACCGCATCCCGATGTGCGGCGTTCCCTACCACGCCGTCCAGGGCTATATTGCGCGTCTGGTAAAAGCCGGCCGCAAGGTCGCCATCTGTGATCAGCTGGAAGACCCCAAGACGGCCAAGGGCCTGGTCAAACGCGGCGTCACCCGAGTCGTGACCCCGTCAACCTTTGTCGAGAGCGAGGACGATCCCGGCAGTCCGAGTCTGCTGGGCCTGAGCTGGACAGGGACAGCCTGGGGGGTGGCCTGGCTCGAACCGGCGACCGGGCTGTTTCAGTTTTGGGAGGCCGGCCCGGATGCGCTTGGCGATGCCCTCGACCGGGTCGGGCCGAGTGAGATGGTGACGACCAAGAGCGTGGCCGCCTCGCCCCTGTTCAGCGCCGGCCCCGGCCGGCGGCCCGGAACGGTGGTGACCCGGCTCGACGACTGGCACGCCTCGGCCGAGGACAGCCGCAGCTGCATCCAGGGCTTTTACGGGCTGGACTCGCTGCGAGCCCTGGAGCTGAGCCCGGCCACGACTGGCGCGGTCGCCCTGGTGCTGCGCTTCCTGCACGAGCATATGCAGGTCAGCCTGCCGCACGTCCAGTTGCCCCGGCGGCTCCAGCAGGCCGATACCATGCAGCTTGGGGCGGTCGTTGAGCGCAGCCTGGAGCTGTTCCAGCCGGCCACTCTTGATACTCGGGGCACGACGCTGCTCGACGTCCTGGACGAAACCCTGACCCCGATGGGCAAACGCCTGTTGCGCCGCTGGATGCGCAGCCCGCTGCTGTCCATCGAGGCGATCCAGACTCGCCATGCGGCCGTTGAGGAGCTGGTCCGGCAACCGGCCGTGCTCGAATCCGTTCGCCGCAGCCTCGCCCCGGTCCGCGATCTGGAGCGCCTGTTGGCGCGCTTCAGCGCCCGGGTCGCCACGCCCAAGGACGCGGCCGGTCTGCGCGACTCGCTGGCCCAGCTGCCCGAGCTGGTGCAGACCCTGCACACGGCCAGCGCGGAACTGCTCCGCGCCCAGCGCGCCCACGCTGCAGCCGACCTGAGCCGCCTGCGGACCCACCTTGAGCGTGGGCTGGTCGATATCCCGCCGGTCCATACCCGCGACGGGGGGGTGTTTGCCGAGGGCTATGACGCTGAACTGGACCGCCTGCGCTCGCTGTCGGCCGATGCCAAACAGTGGCTGGCCGCTCTGCAGGCGCGTGAGGGACAGCGGACCGGCATCGCCAACCTCAAGATTGGCTATAACCGGGTCTTCGGGTATTTTCTTGAGGTGGCCAAGAGCCAGCTGTCAAAAGTCCCCCCGGACTATACCCGCCGCCAGACCCTGGCCAACGCCGAGCGTTTTGTCACCGCCGAACTCAAGGAGCATGAAGACCAGATCCTGAACGCCGAGGAACGCGCCACGGCGCTCGAACACGAGCTGTTCGACCGGCTGTGTGGCTTGGTCCTGGACCAGCTGCGGGAGATGCAGGCCGTGGCCGTGGCCGTGGCCCAGCTCGACATGCTGGCCTGCTTTGCCTGGGTGGCGCTGCGCCAGCGCTATGTGCGGCCCGAGATGTGTGACGAGCCGGTGCTGTCGATTACGGGCGGCCGTCATCCGGTGGTCGAGACCGTGCTGGAGGGCAAGGAGTTTGTTGAAAACGACCTGCTGGTTGACCGCGACGCCCACCAGCTGCTCCTGCTCACCGCCCCGAATATGAGTGGCAAGTCGGTCTATCTGCGCCAGGCGGCGCTGATTGTTTTGCTGGCCCAGATGGGCTCTTTTGTGCCGGCCAGCGCGGCCCGGATCGGGATCGTGGATCGCATCTTCACCCGCATCGGGGCGTCGGACAACCTGTCCCTGGGCGAGAGCACTTTTGCCGTGGAAATGATTGAGGCGGCCCAGATTCTGAACTACGCCACTCCCCGCAGTCTGTTGTTGCTGGACGAGATCGGGCGGGGGACCTCGACCTCGGACGGCTTGTCGATTGCCCGGGCGATTATCGAGTTTCTGGTTGACCGGGACGGTCCCCGGCCGCGCACCCTGTTCGCTACCCATTTTCATGAGCTGAGCGACCTGCACCAGCTCCTGCCCGGCCTGGAGAACCATACCTTTGCGGTGCGGGAGTGGAAGAGTGAAGTCGTCTTCCTGTACCGGGTCGTTCCCGGTGCGGCCGATCAGTCGTACGGGATTCATGTGGCCAAGCTGGCCGGCCTGCCCGGTTCGGTCATCAGCCGGGCGCAGGAAGTGTTAGCCGATCTTGAGGCCCGCGGGGTGCAGCTCGTCCGGCCCCGGCGGCGGGTGTCCAAGCCCGGCGTAGCGGAGCCCAACCCCGGCCAGCTCGGCCTGTTTGGCGACGGGCGCGAGCCATGAGTCGGATTCGGCGCCTCGACCCGCAAACGGTTGAGCAGATTCGGGCCGGTGAGGTCATCGAACGGCCGGGCTCGGTGGTCAAGGAACTGGTCGAAAACGCGATTGACGCCGGCGCCCAGACGATTCGGATCCAGATTGTAGAGGGCGGGATTCGCGAAGTCACGGTCCATGACGACGGGCGGGGCATGCCGCCCGAGGACGCGCTGCTGGCCGTCCAGCGCCACACCACGAGTAAAATCCGACGCAGCAGCGACCTGTTTGGGCTGTCCACGCTGGGCTTTCGGGGCGAAGCCCTGGCCAGTATTGCGGCGGTCTCGCGGCTGGAGCTGGTGTCGCGCACCGCAGACGCGCTTGAGGGGACGTGTATCCGAGCGGCCGGCAGTGAGCCGGCCGAGTCTGCTCCGGTCGCCGCCAGCCAGGGCACGACCGTCCGGGTCCGGCATCTGTTTTTCAATACGCCTCCACGGCGGGCCTTTCTCAAGTCGCCGGTTGCCGAGGGTAACTACGTCGAGGAGATCGTGATCGGTCTGGCCCTGTCCCGACCCGAGTTGCGTTTTGTGTTCAACCGCGACCGCCGGCTGGTCTTTGACGCCGTGGCACACACCGGGCCCCAGGCTCTGGCCCGGCGGGCCGGGGCGGTCCTGGGCGAGACCTGGGCGACCAGCCTGGTCCTGGACGAGGACAGGACGGCGGATGACGGCGTCGGCCTGCACGGCATCCTCGGCCTGCCCGAGCACACCAGAGCCACCCGCACCGCTCAGTACTTCTATGTCAACGGCCGTCAGGTCAAAAGCGCGCCGCTGTCTTCGGCTCTGAGCCGTGCCTACGGTGAATTGGTGGCGGCCAAACGTTTTCCGGTCGGCGTGCTGTTTGTGAGCGTGCCGCCGCGCGAGCTTGACGCCAACGTGCATCCGACCAAGCGCGAGGTAAAGTTTCAGGATGAGCGGGCGGTATTGGAGACGCTCATCCGCCGGGTGCGCCGCAGGCTTGACCAAGCCAACCTGTTCAGGCGGCTGGAATTGCCGGACCCG
>JAGWBB010000088.1:0-10814 GCA_021296095.1 Desulfurellaceae bacterium
AAGGAGGGTGGACATGCAGCAACAGCGATTGAGCCGGTTTGTGGCAGCGTTTCTGGTGTTTGGATTCCTGTTCGGGGTCGTCCCCCGGGCCGATGCGCAGGGCTTGGTCGAGATGCAGCAGGAGCCCGGCCAGTGGGTCTTGCCCGGCAAGGATTATGCGATGACCCGTCACAGCCCGCTGAACCAGATCACCAAGGACAACGTCAAGGATCTGGAGGCGGCCTGGACCTTCTCGACCGGTGTCTTGCGCGGCCATGAGGGCGCTCCGCTGGTCGTCGACAACATTATGTATGTGGTCACGCCCTTCCCCAACATCGTGTACGCCCTGGATCTGACCCGACCGGGGCCGGCGATCAAGTGGAAATACGCGCCCGAGCAGGACGAGGCGGCCATCCCGGTTGCCTGCTGCGATACGGTCAACCGTGGGGCGGCCTACGCCGAGGGCAAGATCTTCTTCAATCAGCTCGATGCCCATACGGTTGCCCTGGACGCCGAGACCGGCAAAGAGCTGTGGAAGGTCAAACAGGGCGATATCGGCCAGGGCCAGACGATCACGATGGTGCCCCTGGTGGTTCGGGACAAGGTCTTGACCGGCATCAGCGGCGGCGAGTTTGGCGTGCGCGGCTTTGTGACCGCCAATAATATCAACACCGGCGAGCAGGTGTGGCGGGCCTACAGCACCGGGCCGGATTCGGAGGTGTTGATCGGGGAAGACTTTTCGTCGCCCTACGCCTCGCATCAGGGCAAAGACCTGGGTCTGTCAACCTGGAAGGGCGAGGAGTGGAAGCGCGGCGGCGGCACGACCTGGGGCTGGTACAGCTACGACCCGGAGCTGGACCTGTTCTACTACGGAACCGGCAACCCCGGAGCCTGGAATCCCGATCAGCGGCCGGGCGCGAACAAGTGGTCGATGACGCTGTTTGCCCGCAATCCCGACACCGGCATGGCCAAGTGGGCGTATCAGATGACCCCCCACGACGCCTGGGACTATGACGGCATCAATGAGAACATTCTGATTGACCTGCCGGGCGCGAACGGCAACGGCGCTCGGAAGGTCCTGATCCACTTTGATCGTAACGGTTTTGCCTACGTGCTTGATCGCACCAACGGCACCCTGATCAGCGCCAAGCCGTTCGGGCATGTGAACTGGGCCACGGGCGTTGATCTGGAGACCGGGCTGCCGATTGAAAACCCGGAGAAGCGCACCAGGCAGGGCGAGAATGTGACCGACATCTGCCCGGCGGCCATGGGCACCAAGGACCAGCAGCCGGCCGCCTACTCGCCCAAGACGGGCCTGCTATACGTGCCGACGAACAACTTGTGTATGGAGTACGAGGGCATGCAGGTCAACTACATGGCCGGCGTGCCGTATGTCGGGGCGATTGTGAATATGTCGCCCGGACCGGGCGGACACCGGGGCGAGTTCATCGCCTGGGATCCGGTGGCGGGCGAGAAGAAGTGGGGCATCAAGGAAAAGTGGTCGGCCTGGGGCGGCGCGCTGTCCACCGCCGGTGACGTGGTGTTCTACGGCACCATGGACGGCTGGTTCAAGGCGGTTGACGCCATGAGCGGGGAAGAGCTGTGGAAGTTCAAGACCGGCTCGGGCATTATTGGCGCGCCCATGACCTATCTTGGGCCGGACGGCAAACAGTATGTGGCTATTCTGTCGGGCATCGGCGGCTGGTCGGGCCTGGTGGTGGCGGGCGATCTGGCCACCGACGATCCGACCGCAGCGCTGGGCGCGGTCGGCGCCTTTGGCGAGCTGGGCCAGGACACCAACAAGGGCGGCATGCTGTACGTGTTCGGGCTTGATTCCTAGCCAGGCCCACTCTCCGGTATCCTCCCTCTCTCCCTGTGGGGAGAGGGGGAATCCGTCGCAAGGTCGCAAGTTGCCTGCCTCTCTCCTGTCCCATGTTGTTGCGAGACTCTTCCGTCGCTGACGCCTCCTGCCGTTTTTTATCCGCCGGGCTGGCCGTGCTGGGCTGCGTCGTATTACTCGCCGCGCCGAGTCGCGCTGCGGACTCCCCGGGCAGTCCGCCCGGTTTGCGCGTGTGCGCCGATCCTAACAACCTGCCCTTCTCGAACCGGCAGCAGCAGGGCTTTGAGAACAAAATTGCCGAGTTGCTGGCCAAGGAGCGGGGTGGCGGGGTAGCCTACACCTGGTGGCCGCAGCGGCGCGGCTTCCTGCGCGGTACGCTGAACGCCGGCCGGTGTGAGGTGGTGATGGGCGTACCGTCTGGCTACGAGCTGGTGCTGACAACCCGGCCCTACTACGGGTCAACCTACGCCTTTGTGTATCCGTCCGCCGCCGCCTATCGGCTGACCTCTCTGGACGATGCGGTGTTGGCCAGCCTGCGCATCGGCGTGCATCTGATTGGCGACGATTACACCAACAGTCCGCCCGCCCATGCGCTCAGCCAGCGCGGCTTGGTCAAGAATGTGGTCGGCTACAGTGTGTTCGGTAATTACGCCGAGGACAGTCCGCCGGGCAAAATTGTGGAGGCGGTGGCTGCGGGTGAGATCGATACGGCCCTGGTCTGGGGACCGATTGCGGGCTATTTCGCCCAGCGTCACACGCCGCCCTTGCAGGTGACCCCGTTGCCTGCGGACGCGGGCTCGGACCGGCTGCCGTTTCGGTATGACATCGCCATGGGCGTGCGTCGGGGCAACCAGACCCTCAAAGCCGAGTTGGATGCCCTGCTGGTGCAGCATGCCCGGCCGATCCGGGCTATTCTGCAAGACTACGGGGTGCCCCTGGTCGGAGGTGAGACCGAGCAGCCGTCGGCCCGCGCGCCCAGCTCGGACGCGCTCCTGCAAACCGTTCAGGCTGAGATGCCCCCGGTCCAGGAAGCGGGACAGCAGCTTGTCGCAACCTCCAACGGCGACCTGCAAAACGCGGACGAGAATCCGTTTACCGGCGATCCGACGGCCATTGCCGAGGGCGAAGAGTACTACAAGATGCTGAACTGCTACGGCTGTCACGGTATGCGGGGTGGGGGAGGCATGGGGCCGAGCATCAACGATGCCAAGTGGAGCGTTGGCCAGGGCACGGACGCCGATGTCATGCAACAGATCATGGAAGGCCGGGGCAAGATGCCGTCTTACAAGGATTCGATTGATCCCGACCAGGCCTGGAAGATCATCGCCTATGTGCGGTCCTTGTACAAAGGCAGCCCGGACAAAGTGACCTGGTGACGTATGTGAAACTTCTTGACGTGGTGGCCCTCACGGCTGACCTGCCCGAGTACAATCTGTGGCGTGGGCAAGTGGGGACAATCGTTGCCGTTTTGGCCGACGGCGCCGCGTTTGAAGTAGAATTCTGCGACCGGGAAGGGCGGACCTACGAGTCAGTCGGCCTCCGTCCCGATCAGCTCATGGTGTTGCACTACGAGCCTCTGACCTCTCCACCACCATCGCCACCAGAACCGGCCTAATGTCCCAATCATTTTCAAACGCCGGATCGTGCTCAATCGGCGGCGCGGACCGATTCTTTGCCTCGGCTTGCGCCGGCCCGACGAAATAGGATACACCGCGTTCAGCACTCAGACTTAGACAGGAGGTCACCATGAAGCTCGTCAATTCGCTCGGTCCCAACCCCCGCTGTGTCCGTATGTTCATGGCCGAAAAAGGCATCAGCCTGGAGACTGTTGAACTCGATATCCTGGGTGGCGATAACCGCAAGTCGCCCTATACCGACAAGAATCCCGGCGGCCAGATGCCGTCTCTGGAGCTGGACGACGGCAGCTACCTGGCCGAGACGGTCGCCATCTGTGAATATCTGGAAGACCTGCATCCGAGCCCGGCCCTGATCGGCAGCACGCCCGAAGAGAAGGCCCAGACCCGAATGTGGCAACGCCGCGTCGAGATGAACATCACCGAACACCTGTATAACGGCTTTCGCTACGCCGAGGGCCTGGAGATGTTCAAGACTCGCCTGCACTGTCTACCCGAGGCTGCGGCTGGCCTCAAGGAGATCGTCCAGGAAAGACTCGCCTGGCTCGACGGCTTGATAGAAGGCAAGTCTTTCATCGTGGGTGAGCGTTTTACTGTGGCTGATATTGTCTTATACAGCGCACTCGATTTCGGCGCCGGGGTCGGCCAGACGATCAATCCCCAGCTCACACACATGACGGCCTGGTTCGAGCGGGTCAGTGCCCGGCCGAGTGCAGACGCGAGCCTGCATGAAAAAGCCAAAGGTCAGATGCGGGGAGCCTGAATTGCTCACAGGCGGTCAGTCATGAAGCGATACGCTTTCGTTCTCGCCGTTGTCCTGACCTCCGTGTTCGGGCTGGGTGCGGTTGACGCTTATGCCGATCCGGCCCGGCGGTGGTCCGGGCCGGGCTGGCCTGACGCCTATGGTCCGCGACATAGGGGGCCACGGTTCGGCAACTTTGCCACGCGTATTGCGGGTACCTACCTGATTCGTGACGGCGATGCCGAGACAGTCTCCCTGCGCTTGATCTCGCTGACCGCAGACGGGAACTGGTCCGGCACCCATTCCCACCAACAGGCTCCGGGCTTAAGCTTCAGCGACCAGCACGGAGTGTGGAAGCGCTCCGGGCGCCGGGAGATTACGGCCAGCGTCCTCGATTTTGGCATTGATGAGGCCACCGGCAGGGCCACCGAGGTGGTACGCGCTCGCTATGTCATGACCTTCAGCCGAGACCTGCAAGAGGTCAGCGGCGAATATGCCGGAGAAGCCTTCGCCCTGGACCAGGATCCGTTCGATCCCGACGCGGTTCCCATCAGCGGTTTTGACAACACCTTCACCGGCCACCGCCTGACCGTAGACCTGGACTGAGACGCGGTTGAGCAGTCGAGAACAACTGCGCTCATCGTTGCCCTTCATTCGACTCGGCCGGATAATAGCGCAGTACCCGATGGACGACCTCTGAGGGCTCGAGGGCGCCGGTCTGCGCGTCGCCGACCCAGTCCGCAATCACTTTCTTGGTCCAGTTGCCCCGCTCGTCAAATTCGTAGCGATAGACCTGCCGGCCGGCCAGGCTGCCGTCGGGATGATAATCCAGCCACTCGATCCGATTCCGCTTGTCATCATAGCGATACACCCACCGAGACATGAGTGCGTCTTGACGGTCATACACCTCGATGGTGGTCAGATTCCCCCGGGCGTCATAGGCGTACACGTTGCGTGATACGGGCTTGCGTTCGTCGTCAACCCACCTGCGCTCGACCATCCGTCCGACAGCGTCGTAGCGATACACGACATGGCCGAAAAAAGTCTCGTCCTTGTCCTGGCTGATCGATTCGACCGGCTTGGACAGCGTCCCGTTATAGCTGAAGAGTTCCTTGGACAGGATCGTTCCGTCGGCCTCGTAGCGGGCGGCTGTGGTCATGGCGCCGTGCTCGTCATAGGTCCAGACCATACGGTGCCACAGGGAACCGTCCGGGGCGTAGACGATTTCCTGGCTGGGCCGGCCGCCCTGACTGTAGCTGCGCACCTTGCGCTGAAAGTGGGTGCCGTCGGGGTTGTACAGGACTTGCTCGACCAGGCGCCCGCTCCGGTCATAGGTGTCGATTTGCCGCTGGCCCCGGACGCTCTCGACCCACTCTTCAGCCTGGCGGACGTACTGGGCGGTTTCGCTGCTGACGCTGTGGACCGCGCCGTACAGGTTTGCCCGCTCCCGGGTGTGTTCGGGGCCACCCTCCGGCGAGAGGCCGGTCAGGGCCAGAAACAGCACCGGGAGGAGCAGGCTGCTTGCTGTGATCATGATCCGTGTCTACCGCCTTTCCTGCTGAGCGTGCCGTTGTCATAGCACAAAGAAACATTTTTCTCTGCTTGACTGGGTTTGGCTTTGGGCAGGATAATCGCTCACCAGGAGGACAAGCCTATGCGGGAGAATACGCTCAAGAAAACCCTCAAAGCCGGAGACGTGGCCTTGGGGACTTTGCTGTGGGAAGTCCGCGGGCGGGGGGTGCTGCATACCCTGGCGCGGGCGGGCATGGATTTCGTCATGATCTGCAGCGAACACTCGGCCTATAACCTGGAGACGGTCGTCGAGCTGGTGCATCACGCCCACGCCGCCGGGCTCAGCCCGGTTGTGCGTATTCCGGACCTGGAATATGAGCACGTCACCCGACTGCTGGACTCGGGCTGTCAGAGCCTGATTGTGCCCCATGTCAAAACCGGAGACGAGGTTCGCCGTTTTATCGAACTGGCCAAGTACCACCCCCAGGGAAAACGCGGGGTGGCGATTTACCTGGGCGCCAACACGGATTACGAGGATGTCGATGCGGTCCAGGCCATGGCCCACGCCAACGCCAATACCCTGCTGGGTGTCATTATCGAGACCGCGCAGGCGGTCGAAAACCTGGACGATATTTTGCAGCCCGGCCTTGATCTGGCGCTGGTCGGCACTCAGGATCTGGCCCACAGCCTGGGGTTTCCGGGCGAGTTTGATCGGCCGGAGCTGCGCGATATTCTCGGCCGCGTGCGGGCGCTGTGCAAGGAGCGCGGGATCGCCACGGCTGGGGCGCTGACCAGACCGGACAGCGTCCAGGCCGTGGTGAACAGCGGCGCCCAGTATCTGCTGTACGGCACCGACCTGGTCCTGCTCAGGCAGGCCACGCTCCAGGCTGCCGAAGCCCTGGCCCCGTTTCGGAAAAGCTGACGCCGCCGCGTTCGGCTCTTTACCGTACGCCCCCGGATGCGCTAAGACAAACGGATGAACCGGAGAGCAGATCAGCCCAGTATTTTTTGGAGGAGGTCGTCATGAAGTTTGGTATTTTCTACGAGCTGTCCGTGCCGCGTCCCTGGGATGGGGAATCCGAGCGGGCCGTGTATATGAACGCCCTGGAACAGGTCCGGCTGGCCGATGAGGTCGGCTTTGATCAGGTCTGGGCGGTCGAGCATCATTTTCTGGAAGAGTACTCGCACTGCTCGGCGCCCGAGCTGTTCCTGACCGCGTGCGCGATGCAGACCAAGCAGATCAATGTCGGCCACGGCATTGTCATCTGTGTGCCGGAGTTTAATCAGCCGATTCGGATTGCCGAGCGCGCGGCCGTCCTGGACATTCTGTCCGGCGGGCGTTTGCAGTTTGGGACGGGCCGCTCGGCAACCTGGACCGAGCTGGGCGGGTTCGGGGCCAACCCGGACGAGACCAAGAAGAGCTGGGATGAGTTTGTGCACTGTATTCCCAAAATGTGGATGCAGGAGCGCTTCAGCTATGAGGGCAAATACTTCTCCATGCCGTCCCGGGCCGTACTGCCCAAACCCTATCAGAAGCCCCATCCGCCGATGTGGGTGGCGGTCACCAGCCCCGGCACCGAGTTGGACGCCGCCGACCGCGGCATCGGCAGCCTGGGGGTGACGTTTACCTCTTTTGCCGAGCAAGAGGCCAAGGTCAAAGAGTACCGGCGGCGGATCCAGAACTGTAACCCGGTCGGCGGCTTTGTGAACAACCAGGTCAATACGGTCAACTTCCTGTACTGCCACGAGGACAACGAGGCCGGGGCCAAGACCGGGATGCGGATGATTCAGCATTTCAACTATCTGGCCGCCCAGCTCGATATGGCCAAGGAAGCCTATCCGGCCAAGTCGTATCCGTCGGCGGGCCTGCTGCCGTCCCTGCGCCGCCAGGCTTCGAGTCCGGGCGAGCAGAACGCCGCGCCTGAGGGGATTGCGGTCGGCAACCCGGCCCACCTGATTCAAGAGCTGAAGAAGTGGGAAGCCTGCGGGGTGGACCGGGTCGGCTTCATGCTCAACGCGGCCGAGATCATTCCTCAGCAGCAGGTGCTCGACAGCCTGCGGCTGTTTGCCAAAGAGGTCATGCCGGCCTTTGCCGACTCGCAGGCCACCGCGGCCAGTGGAGGAGCGAGCTGATGCCGGTGTTTGGAAAACAGGACGTGCAGGCCGCTGCGGCCCGCGCGCCGCTCATGAGCGGTCTCGATACCGATCCGTGGGAACTCAAGGGGGCGGAGATTCTGCAGCTGAGCTTTGAGGTGGTCGAAGAGCCGGCCGAATGGCTGGCTGCGCCGGCCCTGCATCCGAGCATCCCGCCCTACGCCACGCTGTCGGTGGCCCGCTTTCCCGACAGTCCGGTCGGGCCGTATGCGCTGGCCCAGGTCCGGCTGGTCGTCCGCGCCGGGATTCGGCCTCGGGCCTATATGATCGGTGCCTACACCGATTCCGAGCAGGCTGCAGCCGCGCTCCGGATGCGCTGGGGATTCCCGCTGGAGTTGGCTACGGTCAGCCTCCAGGCGCGTCACGACCGGGTGATCGGCAGGGTTGAGCGGGACGGCCAGACGATTCTGGACATGGAGGCCGAGAATCCGGAGCATATCTCCGGGTCGGACGTCACGTATATCGACAGCCTCCACCTGGTGCGGGTCAACGAGGGAGGCGAGGAAAAGCCGCTGATCGTTCAGATCGATCCGGAGTATGTCTTTCACGCGGCTCAGCGCGGGATTCCGCACCTCAAGACGCTGGACGCGGAGGCGTGGGGCGCGGGCGATCGTCTGCGGTGTACCAGTCCGATGACCGCCACGTTCACGCGGTGTGATACGGATCTGCCCCGGCTGCGGTTTGCCCTGGATCCCAGCCTGCCGGCCCTGCAGGGCAGCCGCAAACTCCTCGCCTAGACGGACGACTCGGCGGTTCTGCCCCGACTGATCGAAGACCACCGGCCGGGCTCATGGCCCGGCCGGTGCGTGCGGTGCCCGGCCCGTCTGATGTCGGGCAGCGAGAGACAAAGGAGAGACGCATGAAGAGCGTGATATGGAAAAGTGTGGTCATCGGTCTGCTGCTCAGCCTGCCGGTGTCGGCCGACCAGCACGAACAGGCCGACCCGGTCCAGGCGGCGCTGCAGGCGCTGGCCGAGGGCGAGCATCGCTCGGCCGAGCATAAAGCTCGTAACCAATACCGGCATCCGGTCGAGACGCTGACTTGGCTCGGCCTGCGGCCGGATATGACGGTGGTGGAGATTTGGCCCGGTTCGGCCGGCTGGTATCTGGAAATTCTGGCGCCGTTCCTTAAAGACCAGGGCGCCTACTATGCGGCCGGACCCGATGCGGACTCGTCGGTGGATTATATCCAGCGCTCGGTCAAGGCGCTCGGCGCCAAGCTGGCGGCCAACGCCGAGCTGTACGGCGGGGTGACGACGACCGAACTCGCCCCGTCGGCCGACAAGACGATGATCGCTCCCGAGGGCTCGGCCGATATGGTGCTGACCTTCCGCAACGTGCATAACTGGATGAGCGGCGGCTATGCCGCAGACGTGTTTGCCGCCATGTATACGGCGCTCAAGCCGGGTGGGATTCTGGGGTTGGTCGAGCATCGGGGCAATCCCGAGGTCGCCCAGGACCCCAAAGCCGCCTCGGGCTATGTGAACGAAGACTATACGATTGAGTTGGCCCAGGCCGCGGGCTTTCAGCTGCTTGAGCGCTCGGACGTGAACGCCAACCCAAAAGATACCAAAGACTACGAGGGCGGGGTGTGGACGCTACCGCCCGTCTTGCGGCTGAAGGACGTGGACCGCGACACCTACCTCGCCATCGGCGAGAGTGATCGCATGACGCTGAAGTTCGTGAAGCCGCAGGCGGACTGAAGCGACCCCTCAGCCCTCGGCCGCGTGTCCCTGCGGAGTCTCTCTTGACCGGTAGCGTGCGCCCTCGTCGCCTGTGGCGCGGCTTGTGTATTGCGGCTGCCGCCGGCGTGGCGGGCTGTCTGTTCGTCGCGCTGGCGCTCGCCTGGTGGCTGTCCTACCACTACCAGCCATTGCTGACCCAGCGCCTGAGCGCTCTGCTCGGGGCTGAGGTGCGGGTAGCCGGGAGCGCGCTATCGTTTCGTCGCGGCCTGGGCATCGGACTTGAGCAGCCGGTCATCCAAAACCGCTCGGAGGCTGCGCCGTTCTTTACTGCTGAGCGCGTTGACGTCCTCCTTGACCTGAGGGCTCTGCTGCGCGGCCAACTCTTGTTTCACTATATCCACTGCCTGCGCCCCCGTATCCGTCTGGTAGCCGGGGATGAAACGGAGTCTGTTCCGCTCCTGGCGGCTGGGGCTCTACTGGGACACACGTCCGGCGCCCGGGCCGAGCATGGCCGGTTGTCGCCGCAGCTCGCCGTGCGCCACCTGGTATTGCACGACAGCCAGCTCCGATATGACAGCCCGGCTCAAGACGCCGACCTGGTGGTGATGGGGGCCGATCTAGACCTCAGCTATGGCGACGCTGGGGACCTTGCTGCGCGTCTTCAGTTTGGCCTTGGAGCTAACGAGGAGATGGGCCAGGTCAGCCTCCAGGCTCGGCTGGCGGGCTGGCGGTCGGACGCCAGCCTGGAGCAACTGGAGTGGAACGGAACAGTCCGGCTACGCAATCTCCGCCTCAATCAGACTGGTCGCTGGCTGGGCCGGCAGTGGCCTCAGGCCACGCTCGATTTTAACGGTCGCTTGACGGGCCGGGGAACCCGCCGGTTCGAGCTGGCCGGGGAGGCCGAGGTCAACGATATGCCGCTTGGGACGGGCCGGCTGGGCTCCGGGAAAGCGACGCTGACCAGACTGGTATGGCAGGCGCCGGACCGTGTAAGCGGGCGGGCCGAGCTGTTGGGCGGGCGGGCCGAAATCGGTCCCTTGCCGCTGCCGGTAGTGATTCACTCCGGCTCGCTGGACCTGGATCAGGGCCAGCTGGCGCTCAGCGAGGTGCGCGCCAGCGTCGGCAGCTCCTCCATCGGTCTGCGCGGCCGGATTGCTCAGGCCCTGTCTGTTCAGCCTCGGGCCGACCTGTGGCTGGACGCCGAGATTGACCTCGCGGACGGGCTCACGCCGTTGCTGGCCCTGGGGACCGGACTCGAACCTGCGCAGG
>JAGWBB010000088.1:10832-15668 GCA_021296095.1 Desulfurellaceae bacterium
GGTGCAGCTCCGCCTGCAAGGCCAGCCGGCCGGACTGAGCTATGCCGGACAGGTGCGTCTGCGGCAGGCTGCCTTTTCCCTGCCGGACTGGCACGTCGATATTTCTAGTCTGGACGGAACACTGTACGTTGACCCGGCGCGGCTGACGACTGATGAACTGCTCTGGCAGATCGGACGGTCGTCGTTCCAGGCCCGTGGCTGGGTGGCCGATTATCTGTCGGCGCACCGCACTGCCGATCTGTACGTGACGGTCCCTAAGGCGCACGACCGTGACGTGGCGTCCTTTCTGCCGGCCGGCACGTTGCTGGATGCGGGCGGTACGCTGAGCGGTCATATCAAGGCGTTCCTGAGCGCGGGTCAGCTGCATACCGAGGGCGAGCTGCGGCTCAGACGGGTCATGCTCGATCTGGTGTCTTTTCTGCGGCCGCTCGAAGTGGACCGGGGATGGCTGCGCTGGCAGGGACAGCGGGGAAGGTTTCACAAAGGCAATCGTGATAACAATACGATATCTAAGGACATCACGATTACCTTTGATATCAGTCAGGGGCGGTGGGGTGGCGGGGCTCTGACCGGACAGGGCCGCTTCGCATCCCTTGATCCGCCACGTGTCGAGCTGACGGCGCAGCTGACCGACCTCGATCTTGAGATGGCTTTGGCGCTCGATCGGCTACAGCCGGGGGCTGGAATACCCGGTACGGTGGTCCGTACCGAGCTGCGGGCCGATCGTCTGCGCTACAAGTCGCTGCAAGCCCACGACCTTCGTCTGGACTGTCACTGGCACGACCGTCAGGCCGACCTGACGCTGGCCGGGGCGCAGCTCGCCGGGGGCCGGGTGGCAGGCCAGGTGGTATTGTGGCCCGACCGCCAAGCCATGCTGGTGACCCCGCAGCTGACTGAGGTGGACACCTCGCGCTTCTTACAGGACATCGGCAGACCGTCCGGCGTGTTGACCGGTGCGCTGAGCGGGAACGGCCGAGTTGCTATTGCCGACTGGCAGCGCTGGGATCGTTTGGTCGACTGGGACGCCAGCCTGTCGCTGGTCCTGCGCGACGGCGTTATCCAGCGGCTGCCCGTTCTGGTCCGGCTGTGGTCGGCCCTGAGCCTCCAGGGCCTGCTCAGTTTTGAGCTGCCGAGCCTCGGTACCGGCTTGGCCTTTTCTTCTTTGGGCGGGGATCTGACGATTGACCAGGGCAGGCTGCGGACCGATAATCTGGTGCTCGACAGCAGTGCGGTGCGGTTCGACACCAGCGGCAGCCTCGACCTCGCTCCGCTGACCCTGGATCTGACCACGGCCCTGGTGCCTCTACACGGCATCACCAGCAGTGTGGCCAAGGTGCCGTTGGCCGGAGCACTCCTGGCCCGCGGGGCGGACCGTCTAACGACGCTGTCGTTTCGGGTGACGGGTCCGCTGGCCAACCCGACCGTGGCCCCCAGTCTGGTCAGGTAGAGGCAGGTCTCACGTTCGGCTCAGAACATGTCTCTGGGTGAGATCGGAGCAGAAACGCAGTGTGGCTACAGATGTTGCAGGGAGACCGAGGTGGAACGAATCGGAACTTCGCAGAATGAGACTGTTGGAGGCCAAGAGTGAAGCTCCTCAAGCACTTCTTGCTGAGCGTCGCGTGTGTCGTCTGGGCTTGGTGTCTGGCGGGTGTCACTGAGGCGGCCGTCGGTGAAGAGGACAGACAACGCATCCTTGCCTCAATAGACGCCCGTCAGTCCGAATACGCGGCGCTGGCCCGGCGTATCTGGGAACTGGCTGAGCTTGGCTACCAGGAAGAGCACAGCGCGGCGGCGCTGCAAAAGGTTTTGCGTGAGGCGGGCTTTGCGCTCGAGGCGGGGGTGGCGGGTATGCCGACGGCGTTTGTGGCCACCGCTGGTGCAGGCAAACCCGTGATTGGGGTCTTGGCCGAGTTCGATGCCTTGCCCGGACTCTCGCAGGCTGCGGTGCCGGAACGCAAGCCCATTGCTCGGGGAGAACCCGGGCATGCGTGCGGACACCATTTGTTTGGCACGGCATCGGTCGCCGCTGCCGTGGCGGTCCGAGACTGGCTCCACACCCACGAGCACCCTGGAACGATTCGGCTGTACGGCACGCCTGCCGAGGAAGGGGGAGCGGGAAAAGTCTATATGACCCGAGCCGGCCTGTTCGATGATGTTGACGTCGTCCTGCATTGGCACCCCAGCGACCGGAATAAAGCCGGAGCGGCCACGACGCTCGCCAACAAATCGGCCAAGTTTCGCTTTCATGGCCATTCCGTCCACGCGGCATTCGCGCCCCACCGCGGTCGCTCGGCTCTCGACGGTGTTGAGGCCATGAATTACATGGTCAATCTGTTGCGGGAGCATGTCGAAGAAGAGGCGCGCCTGCATTATGTCATTACCCACGGCGGGCTGGCCCCGAATGTCGTGCCCGAGTTTGCCGAGGTGTTTTATTACGTGCGGCATGTGGATGGCCGGCGGGTTGAGGAAACCTGGCAGCGGGTCGTTGCCGCAGCTGAAGGGGCGGCACGGGGGACAGGGACCCGCATGGAATACGAAGTGATTCACGGGATTCACAGCCTGTTGCCGAACGAGGTGCTGGCCCGGCTCGTTGATACGAACCTGCGGCGTATTGGCGGGGTGACGTATACCGAGGAGGAACAGCGCTTTGCGCTGGCACTCCAAGAGACTCTGGGAGAAACACCCCTGCCCCTGGGCTCTCAACAAGATGTGCAGCCCTTCGCCTTCCAGGTTCGCAGGAGTTCGACCGATGTGGGGGATGTGAGTTGGATGGTCCCGACGGCGGGGTTCAGCACCGCGACGTGGGTGCCCGGGACGCCGGCGCATTCGTGGCAGGCTGTTGCGGCCGGGGGCATGAGTATTGGCGTGAAAGGCATGCTGGTGGCAGCCAAGACGCTTGCCCTGACCGCCATCGATCTCTTGATCCGGCCTGAGGTGATTCAACAAGCCTGGACTGAATTTGAAGAGCGCCGGGGTACGGATTTTCAGTATCGACCCCTGCTGGGCGACCGTGCCCCACCGCTTGACTATCGCCGCTAATGCTGACTCAGGAGAGGCGGGGAGAGGCGCGCTCCTGAGTTCCTCCTTTACCCCTCCACCCCCATCGCCCACTCCGGCATTGTTAAGACGCCGGGATTTGGACCCAGACCAAGGTCGTGGGCTAGATGTACGAGGGGTCGCAGGGCGCGGAGGCTGGACCGTAGGGCCAGCCCAGAGGCAGAGGCTGCGTCTTCGCCGTCTCTGCCCAGCATACGGTCCAGGAGGTGAGCGCTAAGAGGCCGCTGGCGGGGAAAGAGTCTGACCGCGACGGTAGCCTCAGGAGCGATGCCGGCCGCCTGTTTGGCCAAGCGCAGGGCGACCGGAAAGCCGCCCAGTTCGTCGACCAGCCCGTGTGTCTTGGCGTCCTGGCCGGTCCAGATGCGGCCCTCGGCGACCGACAGGACGTGCTCGTGGTCCAGATCTCTGCCCTGGGCCACTTTGGTCGTGAAGTCGTGATAAATCCAGTCGAGTTGCTGGTTGAACTTCGCCCACTGGGCGGGACTGAAGTCCAGGTTGCTGCTCCACATGGTGGCGTTGTCGCTGGTATGGATCTCGTCCGACGACAGTCCGATTTTTTCTGGCCAAAGACGCCGATTGAGCCGGTAATCGTTCCCGGTTGGGCGACAATTTTGTCGGCGGCCATGGCAACGAAATATCCCCCGGAGCCGGCGACGTTGCCCATGGAGACGATGACCGGTTTGCCGGCCTGTTTGGCGCGCATCGTCTCGCGCCAGATCGTATCGGAGGCGAGCGGGGAGCCGCCCCGGCTGTCGACGCGAAAGACAATCGCCCGCACTTCGGTGTCGTCAATCGCCCGACGGAAAGCTGCGGAGACCGTGTCAGCGCCCATGACCGGACCGCCGAACACCGGGTCGAAGCTGGTTTTGCCGGACTGGACAGTGCCGACTCCATAGATCAGGGCGATGGTGTCGCCCTCGGTATGGGGGCGGCCAGCCCGGTCCAGATAGATGAACAGGGACAGTCGCTCGGCCTCCTGTCCGATCCGCTCGGCCAGCGTCTGATGCACCTCGTCCCGATAGGCCAGACCGTCGACTAGCTTGGCCTGAAGCGCGTCCTGGGCCAGAAAGGGGCCGCTGCTCATCAGGGCCCGGACCGTGTCCTGATCGAGGCTGCGGGACTCGGCAATCCCGTCCACGAGCTGGCCGAACTGCGACTCCATCAGTCCTTGTACGGCCTCTTTGTGCGGCGGGGTGTACTGCCGCTGGGTGTAGAGGTTGACCGCGTTTTTATACTTGCCGCGTACGCCGAAACGCGGCTCGATACCGAGCTTTTCGAGCGTCCCTTGAAAGAAAACGCTCTCAAACATCAGGCCGGTCAGGCCCACCCCGCCGGACGGTTGGATATAGATTTCATCAAAGGCGGTGGCCAGATAGTATACGCCATTGCCTGGGCCGATACCGCCCAACCCGTCGGCGTAGGCCAGCGCAGGTTTGCCCTGCGCCCGAAAGAGCCGGATCGCGTCACGAATTTCCTGGAGCTGGGCCAGACCCAGGCCGGCTGGCGTGATCCGGGCCAGCAGGCCGACGACTCGCTCGTCCTGGGCTGCCCGCTCCAGGGCGTCCACCACGTCGCGCGTGGTCCGGGTTTGGCCGAACATCAGGGCGGTCACGGAGTTGGTCGGCAGATACTCGACCAGCCCCTGGCTGAGGTCCAGCTCCAGCACCACCCTGTCCGGGACGTGTTGGCGGGACATGAGCGAGGACAGCAGTCCAAAGATGGCCATGACAACGACCCAGGCGCCGATCGTTGCCAGGATACGAACCAGGAGTTTCTTCA
>JAGWBB010000088.1:15834-17065 GCA_021296095.1 Desulfurellaceae bacterium
CGGCCTTCGGTATCGACCTCTTCGAAGACGCTGGACTGTTCGAGCAGCTGACGTTCCAGGTCGTAGCGGCGGGCTTCCCAGCTGATTACTTGCCGTCCGGTATGCGGGTGCTGGAAGATGCGATCTTTCTTCACCACCGGCCCCAGCGGCCCGCTATGAGCGGCCAGGGTTTCGATATCCGGATCGAAGATGTCCAGGATGAGACGGCCGCGCGGGACCAGATGGCGGTGGATACAGGCCAGGGTCCGGCGTTGGTCCTTGAGGGTCAGCAGGTGCAGAAAAGCGCGGTACGGAACGGTAATGAGTTGCAGCGTCGCGTCAAGTTGGAAATCGCGCATGTCGGCGTGTTTGAGGCTCACCCGGCTGCGGACGCTGGGAGGCAGGGCGGCGAGTTTCTGCTCGGCCAGGGCCAGCATGGCCGGGGCGCGGTCGAGGCCGATGATTGGGACGCCGGCCTGGGCGGTGGGAACCAGAATGCGGCCCGTCCCACAGCCCAGCTCCAGGATGCCCGAGCCGGCCTGTTTTGCCTCCTCAACATAGAAGGCGATGTCGCCCTCAAGACCGCTGGCGTGGTGATCGTACAGGAGGGCGTCGAACTGGTCATACTCGGTCATGGAACGGCTGGGGACCGGACTCGGGCCTCGGCTCACCACGCCCGCTGAGCCAGCTCGACGACCAGCCGCAGCTTCTGCTCCTGAAGCTCGAGGCTGATGGGATTGCCCTGGGCGACTGAGGCAAAGCCGCACTGGGTGGAGATGGCCAGCTGCTGGTGGGGAAAGTGCTGGCCGGCCTGCTGAATACGCGCGAGCACACCGTCCAGCGGCTCCAGGCTGTTGGCCTTGGTCGACACCAGACCCAGGACGACGGTTTTGTCCTGCGGAATGTCGGCCAAGGCGTCAAAAGACCCCGAGCGCCAGTCGTCGTATTCCAGCAGGATGATGTCGTAGCCGGTGGCCTGCAGAAAGACTTGTTTGGAGATGGCCTCATAGCCACCCTGACTCATCCAGTGGCCGGCGTTGTTGCCCCGGCACATGTGGAGTCCGAAGGTCACACCGGGGGTGTCGGCAATGGCATTGAGCATGGCCACGCCTTCCCCCAGCATCCGTTCGGTCGAAACGCCACGCGCCTCATAGGTCTGCTGGCGCTGGCCCTCATCGACCAGCGTGGCCAGCTCGGGCGCATCAATCTGGATATACTGGCAGCCCAGGTCGGCCAGTTCGCGGATTTCCTG
>JAGWBB010000088.1:17239-19372 GCA_021296095.1 Desulfurellaceae bacterium
ACACACACCGGCAGCTGGAAGCTCATGTCATCCTCGGGTGTGGCCCCGTGCCACTGCCAGCGGGGACCCGGGACGGGCTCGATGCCCTCTATCGCCTCGGTCAGGCTGCCGGTAAACACCAGGCGGCGCATTTCGCCGTCGGTAACGATTTCGAGTCCGACCGCCTCCTGGAGGGCGATGGCTTCGTTGACCGCCCGGTCTTCAACGCGTTTGAAGTCGGGCAGGGACAGCTGGCCCTGCTGCCAGTCCTGGCGGGCCTGGTGGAGATAGGCCGGACGCAGCAGCGAACCAATGTTCTCGGCGCGGTAGGGTGGGGACACGGCGGACCTCCTTAGGCCAGATGATAGCGCATCATGCCCGAGCCGCAGCCCATGGCGTTTTCGTACATGAGGACCTCACCCTTGGCCCCGTTGACCGCGCCGGCAATGGCAATCCAGTTGCGGATCTCGTGCGTTCCGTTGCCCCGGGCGTCCATCTCGGCGTCCGTAATAGCGCACAGCGCCGGGCTGTTGTCGCACAGCATATCGAGCAGCCTGGTATCAAAATCTTCATCAACAATGCCCATATCCGGGGTGCCGACGGCGTGGGACAGGCCGCCCGTGCCGAGCAGGGCAACCCGGCGGGGGCTGTCCCAGGCCCGAATCGCGTCACCGACCATGCGTCCGAAATCATAGCAACGCTTGACGCTCGGCAGCGGCGGCAATACGCAGTTCTGAATCAGCCACACATAGGACAGATCCCAGTCCGGGGTCATGTGGTGCAGGCAGGTCAGAAAGCCGTGGTCCAGCCCGGCCTCGCCGATGCGGGTCAGGTCAAAGCCGTGTTGCAGGCCGTCGTGCAGAATCGCTTCGGCCAGCTCGGGCAGGCAGTTGACGGTGATGCTGTCACACGGCACGCCGAGCCAGTTTTCTGACGGACCGCGACAGGTTTCGGCCGCGACCACGCCAAAGGACGGGTAGTGACGCGGGCTGAGCGCGTTGAAGTGTTCGTCTGAGACGACGACCACGGTGTCGGCGCCCGAGTCCTGGAGCGTCTGACGCAGGGCGGTAAAGCCGCGTTCGAACTTTTCCCACATGGGGGCTTCGACCCGGGCCGGACCCGCCATCAACAAGGGGTTATGGACGGAGCCCATAGCCGCAACAATCTGTGCCATTGTGTCCTCCGTGTCTTAGTGGGCGGCCGGGCCCTTGTAGCCCGTCGCCTGCTGCACCTGCTGCACGTATTGGCCGAGGTCGAGGTGGATGGTGAAGGCGTACTGGGCCAGGATATAGGGATGGACGCCCCGCACGTACAGCCAGCCCATGTCTTGGGCTTTGAGTTTTTCCCGCTCTTCGTCGCTGAGTCCATATTGGGCCGAGACGGCGTCTGGATCGTGATTGTAGCGGGCGAGGGCTTCTTCCGAACGGAAGAGGTCTGACAGCATGATATTCAAGCTCTGTGCGCTCATAGTCCCTCCTCTCAATCTGCATTCTGGTATAGTCAGGACGGGCGTGTCAATCAAGAAGCATGTGTCCGCATAGGGACGGACAATGCCCGAAGAGGAGAGAACACCGTGAATCAGCTCAGAGCCTTTGTTGTGTTGGGAGTGCTGCTGGCCGCGCCGGCTGCGGCCGCGCCGGTCGTGCTGGAGTGCGGAAAGGTGGTTGATGTCAGAGCCGGAGCCGTCAGGCAGGCGGTCAGCATCCGGATTACGGGCAACACGATTGAGCAGCTCGAGCCGGGCTATGCGACGCCGGATGACGGTAGCGAGGTGGTTGATCTGCGTGCCCATACCTGCCTGCCGGGCCTGATTGACGCCCATACCCACATCTCTTCGCAGCTGAGTCAGCGGTCGTATACCGAGCGCTTTCGGCTGAATCCGGCCGACTATGCGCTGCGGGCGGCCAGCCATGCCAGGACGACGTTGCTGGCCGGGTTTACCACGATTCGCGATCTAGGCGACCGCTATAATGTGACGGTCTCGCTGCGCAACGCCATCAACCAGGGGGTGGTCATCGGCCCGCGGATCTATACGGCGGCAAAATCGCTGGCCACAACCGGCGGCCATGCCGACCCGAGCAACGGGCTGCGGATGGATCTCAGCGGCGATCCCGGTCCGCGCCAGGGCGTGATCAACAGCCCCCAGGATGCCCG
>JAGWBB010000088.1:19386-22289 GCA_021296095.1 Desulfurellaceae bacterium
CTGATCAAGATTACGGCCACCGGCGGGGTACTGAGTGTGGCCAAGAGCGGCCACAACCCGCAGTTCAGCGAGGAAGAGATCCGAGCCGTTGTGGAAACGGCCAAGGACTACGGCTTCAGCGTTGCCGCCCATGCGCACGGGGCCGAGGGTATGAAGCGGGCGATTCGGGCCGGGGTGGATTCCATTGAGCACGGCAGCCTGATGGACGAGGAAGTCATGGCGCTGATGAAACAGCACGGCACCTACTATGTGCCGACCATCATTGCCGGCAAGTGGGTGGCCGAAAAGGCCGACCAGGAGGGCTTTTTCCCCGACGCGGTGCGGCCCAAGGCGGCCGCCATCGGCCCGAAGATTCAGGCCACCTTTGCCCGGGCCTATAAGAGTGGGGTCAAGATTGCGTTCGGCACCGACAGCGGGGTATCGCCGCACGGCCAGAACGCCAAAGAGTTCGCCTACATGGTTGAGGCCGGGATGCCGCCGCTGGAGGCGATTCGGTCGGCAACCCTGGAGGCCGCCCGTCTGCTTGGCCAGGAAGATCGGCTGGGCACGCTCGAAGCCGGCAAGCTGGCCGACGTGGTTGCGGTGCCGGACGATCCCAGCCGCGATATTACCAGCTTGCAGCGTGTCAGTTTTGTGATGAAGGACGGGCTGATGTATAAACGGCCGTGAGCCGCGTTCAGCCGAGCAACACCATCCCGATGCCGACCAGGACGATGAACACCCCGGGCAGCTGACGCAGCACCTCGCGTTCTCGCCACACCAGCAGGGCCAGGATCAGGGCCAGGACGGCCTCGATCTGGCCGACGGCTTTTGAATAGGCGACCAGCGTCAGGGCGTAGGCCCAGAACCAGCACAGGCTGCCGCTGAAGGACACCGCGCCGATCATCGCCATGCGGCGCCAGTGGCTGGACACGAGCCGGAATTCCTGGGGGCGGGTGAGGACGAGAGTCACGGTCAGGATCACGACCTCCATCCAGGTGGTGTGAAACAGGGTGTGAACGGCCGGGGTGAAACGCTCGCTGCCCACGCTTGGGTTGGCCAGCACGAACTGGGCGCTGGCGCTCTTGAGCATGAAGCTGGCCAGGACCAGCAGGACGGCGCACAACAGGGCCAGCAGCGGCCCGCTGCTCAGATGGAAGGCTCGCCGCCAGCCCTGGGGACCGCCTTGGCGGCCGAGGTTCATCAGCACGACGCCGGCTCCGCACAGCACGACCCCGACCCAGCCCAGCGAACTCGGGGCTTCGGCAAAAAAGAGCACCCCGACCAGTGCGGTGAACACCACTTCGAGTTTGTGCAGGACGATCGTCTCGGCAAAATTGGCGTGTCTGAAGGCCGACACCAGCGCGATATTGCCCAGCAGTTGGGCCACTGCGGTGACCGCGCAGTAGGCAAAAAAGGGCGGGGACAGACGTGGCACGCCGACCCACACCAGCAGGCTGAGCATCAACAGGGTCGAGAGTGGGAGATTAAAGGCAAAGCGCGACCAGCTGTTCAGCGTCGGCGAGATCTGACCGACGAGGCTTTTTGACAGGGCGTTGCGGGCGGTTTGCAGGCAGCCGCCGGCCAGACTGAGTTCGATCCAGGTCACGCCAGGTCACGATCCGGTGTGTCAGAGGGTGTGTGGATGGATAGGGAAAGTCCACTCAGGTGTGGTGCGTCGTGGTCAGAGGGGTAAAAAACTCCCGCACCTGTTCGATCACAAAATCCGGCCGCTCCTCGGCTACAAAATGGCCACAGCGTTCCACCACGCCGCCTTCGAGCTGTTCGGCCACCCGTCGCCAGACCGGCAGGGGGTCGCCCATGAAGCGCGCACCGCCCCAGGCCCGGACGGGCATACTGAGCTTACGGGTACACGTGCTGAGGTTAGCGACATCTTCTTCGAGCGCCGCCCGGTAATAGTGAAAGCCCGCCCGCAGCGCACCGGGCTGGGAGTAGGCGCGCACGTACTCGGCCATGTCTTCGGCGCTGAACACGCTCGGGTTATAACACGCCACCCGGCACAGACGGTCGATGTACAGAGGGATGTGGTCACGCACCAGCAGCTCGGCCAGGTCGGGCGAGCCGCCCTGAAACATGACGTGCCACAGGCGCCGGATGCCCCGCAGGTCGAGCGGCTCGTCTTTGCGGACCAGGCCGGGGGTCGATTCCAGGATGAGCAGGCGCTCGACCAGCTCGGGATGATCGTAGGCCAGATAATACGCCACCGTGCCGCCCCAGTCGTGGCCGGTGAGACCGATGTGTTGGTAGCCGAGGTGGCTGACGAGCGCATACACGTCCGCGGCCAGGCTGCGTTTGTCGTAGCCCGTCATCGGCCGTTCGCTGTCGCCCAGGCCGCGCAGATCGGGGGCAATCACGGTGAAGCGGTCCGCCACCGCCGGGATGATCTTGCGCCACTCGTACCAGGTCTGGGGCCAGCCGTGAAGAAAGACGAGCGGATAGCCCGAGCCGGCCGTGACATAGTGCATGCGAAAGCCGTTGATGCGGGCGGTGTGGTGGGTCACAGCGGATGATGCGGTCGGCCTGTCCAGGCGGGGATCATCGTCCGCTGGGCCGGAGTGTGACATGGGGCGGTCTGCTTTCTGCACTTACTCGGCCAGGGGGACGACCGCCACGAGGGCAGCATCAGCACCAGCCGACCTGGTCGTATGTCCGCTGCCGGTCAGGTCCGCGGCCAGGACGGCATCGCCGGGACCGAACTGACGCCGCGTGCCGTCGTTAAGCCCGATCTCCATCTGGCCGGCCAACAGAATGACGTACTGGCGGCGCGGGGCGTTGTGCCAGTCCATGAACGCGCCGGCCTCCAGCTCGCGGAACACAATGTGGTCGGTGGCCTGTTCGCTGCTCAGGGCCGGGTGGGAACTCGGCGCCTGGTCTTCGATGTGGGAGTGGCCGTCATCACCGGT
>JAGWBB010000088.1:22377-23982 GCA_021296095.1 Desulfurellaceae bacterium
TAGGCTTGGCACACAAAGGGGGACAGCTATGGCAGAACAGGCTGAACGACCGGAACGTTTTCTGACCCTGCCCGAGATACGGCGGGCCGCCAAGCGTATTCTGCCGCCCGGCCCGTGGGGCTATGCTGCGGGCGGTGCCGAAACCGAGACCACGCTGCGCCGCAATCGGCGGGCGATCCGCCGCCTGGCCATCCGCCAGCGGGTGCTCCGAGACGTGCGCCAGGTGGATCTCGAGACCACGTTTCTTGGCCTGCGGCTGCCCATGCCGGTCGCGGTGGCGCCCATGGGTGGGCTGGTCGTGTTTCATCCCCAGGGCGACTGTGAGATGGTCCGGGGGGCGGGCCAGGCCGGCAATCTGGCCGTGGTCAGTGGGGTGACCGGCTGGCCGGTTGAGGAGGTGGCTGCGGCGGCCGGCGCTCCGCTGCTGTTTCAGCTGTATTTTGCCGGCCCGCGCTCGTGGGCTCAGGAGCTGCTCGGCCGGGTCGAGGCGACCGGGGCGTATAAGGCGGTGTGTCTGACGGTTGACTTGCAGGTTTACGGCCGCCGTGAGCGGGATCTGATTCAGCGCTATGACCCACGAATAGCGCGCATGCTGGCCCCCAATCCCCAGCCGCCGGACATGGACTATCAGGCCCGACTGACCTGGGACGATGTGGCCTGGCTGCAAGAGATGCTGTCCGTGCCGCTCGGTCTCAAGGGAATTTTGACCGCCGAGGACGCACGGCTGGCGGTTGAGGCCGGGGTGAAGATCGTCTGGGTGTCAAACCACGGCGGGCGCCAGCTTGACGCGACCCAGGCCACGATTGAGGTTCTGCCCGAAATTGTCGAGGCGGTTGACGGCAGAGCCGAGATCATCATTGACGGTGGGTTTTCGCGCGGGACGGATGTCATCAAGGCGCTGGCGCTGGGGGCGAATGTGGTGGCCATGGGCCGGAACATCCTGTGGGGTCTGGTGGTTGACGGTGCGGATGGGGTGCGGCGGAGCCTGGAGCTGGTGCGCGAGGAGCTGGCGGCGAGTCTGGCCCTGTGCGGCCAGACCAGCGTGCGGGATCTGGGGCCGGAGATGATCCGTCGGGCCGAGTAGGCGCCGTGCGTTGCAAGGGAGTTGGAAACCCACTATTCAGGAGAAAGACTGACGAGAGCAGCAAAGGAGGGACCCATGAGCAGTAATGGACACCTGAGCGCGCCGCGTGTGCGGGCTGGTTTGGATCATCCGGTTATCGACGCGGATGGGCATTGGTTGGAGTTCGGACCCTATGTCCGCAACGAGTTGCGCCGCATCGGGGGAGACAAGGCGGTCGCAGGCTTTAGCGCGTTCATCGATCAGGTCCAGACAGACTTGGCCATGTCGGTGGACGAGCGGCGGAATACGCGCACGGCCCAGCAGGCGTTCTGGGGCCTGCCGACAAAGAATACCCGCGACCGGGCAACGGCCATGATGCCGGCCCTGCTGTACGAGCGGATGGAGGAGATTGGGCTCGACTATGCGATCCTGTACCCCACGGCTGGCCTGGGCATCCCCCGTATCCCGGATACCGAGGCGCGCCGGGCCGCGTGTCGGGCGTTTAATATTTTCAGCGCCGACTTCTTCGCCAAGTTCTCGGA
>JAGWBB010000088.1:24242-27785 GCA_021296095.1 Desulfurellaceae bacterium
GGCTATGGGCTGCGTGTTTCGCCCAGCAACTTTGTCTACAACCATATCGGTCACTTTGCCGCCGCCAACGAAGCGGTATGCAAGGCGCTCTTCCTGGGCGGGGTGACGCGGCGCTTTCCGCAGCTCAAGTTTGCCTTTTTGGAGGGCGGTGTGGGCTGGGCCTGCCAGCTGTACGCCGATTTGATCGAGCACTGGGAAAAGCGCAATCTCAATGCCCTGGACGAGGTCAACCCGGACCGGCTCGATGTGTCCCTGCTGCGCCAGCTGTCCGAGGCGTATGCGCCCGGCATGGCTGAAGCCTTGCGCGAGCGGGAGGCGGCCTTTGATACGGTGGTCAAGGGTCGAGGCGCGACCGATGTCGGCGGGGTCAGCAACCTGGACGACTTCTCGGCGTGTGAGATCAGCCAGGCCCAAGATATCAAGGAGCTGTTCACCCGAAATTTTTATTTTGGCTGTGAGGCTGATGATCGCATGAACGCCTGGGCTTTTAACCCCCGCAGCAACGCGTTTGGCGCCCGCTTGGGAGCCTTGTTCGGTTCGGATATCGGGCACTTTGACGTGTTGGATATGGATCGGGTGCTCCCCGAAGCTTATGAACTGGTCGAGGATGAGCTGATGACGCGCGACGATTTCCGGGCTTTCGTGTGTGACAATCCGATCCATTTCTGGGGACAGGCCAACCCGGACTTTTTCAAGGGCACGGCCGTCGAGGCGACCGCAGCCAGCGTCCTGGCCGACACCCCGGTCAGCCTCAGCCACACCGGCCAGGCCGCCCAGCCGCTGTCAAAGTAGTCCGCATGGGCGCATCGAAGCCGATAATCTGACAGGAGGCGAGTGAGCATGACTGATTTCGGGCTCGTGTCGATTCCGACCCACTATTCCATTCAACCTGCGGACCTGGCGCGCTGGGCTGAGGACAAGGGTTTTGAGGCCTTGTTCTACGGCGAGCACACCCACATCCCGACCAGCCGTCAGACGCCGTTTCCGCTGGGCGGCGAACTGCCCATGTATTACGCCCAGTTTTTCGATCCCTTTATTGCCCTGACCGCAGCTGCGGCGGTAACGGAAAAGCTCAAGGTCGGGACCTCGGTGTGCCTCGTGCCGGAGCACCACCCGATCAATCTGGCCAAGGCCACAGCCTGCCTCGACCGGGTGTCGAACGGGCGCTTCCTGTTCGGGATTGGGGCCGGCTGGAATGCCGAGGAAATGGCCAACCACGGGGTGAGCTTCAAAGACCGCTGGAAAATTACGCGCGAACGGGTGCTGGCCGTGCGCGAAATCTGGACCAAGGAAGCGGCCGAGTTCCACGGTCAGTTTGTGGACTTTGACCCTATCTGGTGCTGGCCAAAACCGGTCCAGGCCGATGGCCCGCCCATCCTGATGGGGGCGACCTCAAAGTGGTCGGCCAGACGGGTGGCCGAGTATTGCGACGGCTGGTTCCCGGTTGACGGACCCTACGACCTGTCGGCCGGTATTGAGGCGATCCGGGTTGAGGCTGACAAGGCTGGCCGGTCGATGGATGAGTTCGATCTGAGCGTGATTACCGCAGACGGTGTGTTTGGCCGGAGTGGGCCGGAAAATCGCGTCCGAGAGCTGATACAGATGGGCTTCAACCGGGTGTTGTTTCTGATTGAGCCGGGCGAGCCGGATACCCAGTGGCCGGTCCTGGAGCGTTATGCTGGCCTGATCCGCCAGTTTCAATGAGAGTCTGATTCCCTCTCCCTCAGGGAGAGGGCTAGGGTGAGGGTGTCGAAATGACGACACAATCCGGAGTGCCACTCTCGCCTTACTCTTCTCCTGTCTGCCCACCCAGATGTTGACTCACGCGCCCGGCATGAGCCGGTTCAGGTCGTCCTGAAGCGTGGCCAGCACCTCATCCGCCACCGCCCGGCGGCTGCGGAGTTTGGCGTCGCGGTAGGCTTCGGGGCGGAGTTCGGCCAACTGCTTGGCCTCTTGCAGCGTCTCCTCAAGGAGCGTGTCGGCCGGACACGCGCGGTCCAGAAAGCCCGCGTCAACCGCGCCGGCCGGGTCGTACAGGCGGGCCTGGAGGGTAGCCTGGGTCAGGTGGCGTTTGGACAGCCGTTCGCGGGCCAGGCTGACCAGAAAAGACGGCAGGCTCATGCCGATGGCGACCTCATTGAGACCGATCTTGAAATCGCCCTCAGCCCCGATACGGGTGTCTGCGGCCAGGAGCATCAGGGCTCCGGCGGCAATGGCGTGGCCGGTGCAGGCAATCAGCAGCGGTTGCGGATGGACATACATCTGCATCAGCATTGTGGCTCCGGCGGTGACGAGATCACGGGCTGCCTCAGGGCCTCCGTCGCGGACCACGGACAGGTCAAAACCGGCTGAAAAACGCCCAGGTCGGCCGACAATCACGGCCGCGCGGGCTTCCTGAGCCGCCCGGTCGAGCCCGGCCTTGAGCGCGTCGATAAAGGCGTGGCTGACCGCATTGGCCTTGCCGTCGTCGATCCGTAGGATGGCGACGGCGTCCTTGAGTTCATAGTGTACAAGTTCGTGTGACATCGTAAGTCTTCCTGGAGTCGGATTGTTCCGGCTTTTATTGCCTGTCTGTTCGTCCTGGTCAAGCACATGTCGCTCTGGAAACCCCCTGGGGGAATGGCCCTGCAGCGCGGCAGGCCCCTGCGTGCATCCACAGGAGTCGCTCCCGGCGTCTGGCTCCTATTCGGCGATGTGGGATAAAGGCACCAGCAGGCCCATAAGGAGGATGCCTGCCATGACCAGCATGAACTTTGCCAGCCGGTCAGGGTCTTCGGTTGGCATGGGTACGTCGTCCTCGCCGCTGAGGGAACTCATCACGAACTTGGCCATGCGAACCTCGCGCGTGGCCAGCTCTTCGTCGATGATGTCGAGGATGGCAATATAGATGAAGGTCCCGGCCGCCAGCGCGTCAAAGCCACCGGCGATGAGGGTCGTGCTCGTCTCGTCCAAGCCGGTGGTGGCCAGCAGGCCGAGCAGTATCCCCAGCGGTGTCATCGAGACAAAGAGCGCCAGCATGCGTTTCTGGCGTCGGGCCTCAAAGCCGGCCACATGAATGCTCACCATGAGGGCAAAGGCGGCCGATGCCTTGTGGCACAGGATGCCCAGCGTAATGACGGCTGAAGCCGCCAGGTGGGGCTCAAGTCCCAGGGAGATACCGGCAATGACCGAGTGGATGGACAGCAGCCCCAGCAGCACATAGGGGTAGAGGGACTGGGGCTGGTCGGCACGCTGATCGCTGAAAATGACGCGGTCGATCAGCAGCAGGACGCCCAGCCCCAGCGCTGCCAGCAGTGCAGCCAGTGGGTATTCAACGACCCCTTCGAGCTTTTCGATCCCTTCGGGCAGAAGGTGGATGAAACCGACCCCGAGGAAAAGTCCGCCGGCAAAGGCATTGCCCAACGAAAAGAAACGCCGGCTGGCCGCGTGCTGGGCTGCGAAGAGCGGGATCAGGCCGCCGACGAGGCCAACGCCGAAGATGGCGGCGGCGGCGAGCAGTTTGAACGCGATAATTGACATGAGTTCGTGATGCTACAGTAAGCA
>JAGWBB010000089.1:0-473 GCA_021296095.1 Desulfurellaceae bacterium
CGGCCGATGTGCTGGAGCGGCTGGGTCGGGCTCTCGAAGACGGCGCACCGGCCCAGGGAGCGGACCTGACGTATGAGCTGTCGGGCAATCCGGCCGCGCTTGACCTGGCTATCGCCGCGACCGGCTTTGCCGGACGGGTGGTGATCGGCTCGTGGTATGGACACAAACGGGCGGCCATAGACCTGGGCGGGCGCTTTCACCGCAGTCGGATGCGTCTGATCAGCAGCCAGGTGAGCAGTATTGCCCCGGAGCGGACCGGCCGCTGGACCAAGGCGCGCCGTTTGCAGCTGGCCTGGCGGATGCTCGAACACCGCCCGCCCGGTCCGTGCCTGACCGATCTGATCAGCCACCGTTTTCCGTTTGGGCGTTCGCCCGAGGCCTACGCCCTGCTCGACCAACAGCCCCAGCACGCGCTGCAAGTCGTGCTGAGCTACGAGGACTGCAAAGGGTAAACGTGTCAACATGTTCGTGTG
>JAGWBB010000089.1:706-1552 GCA_021296095.1 Desulfurellaceae bacterium
CTGAACGAAAAGCCCGAGTTCGAGGGCCTCAATCCCAGCATTGAGCGCTTTGCCCACATCTTCTGCCGGGCGCTGGCCGAACGCTTACAGGCGCCGACCCTGACGGCCATCACGGTCATCCTGTGGGAGCACGAGAACGCCTGGGCGTCGTATCGACAGGACGTGTAGTGCGGGTCGGGCTCCTGATTTACGGCAGTCTGGATATTCTGACCGGCGGTTTTCTATACGACCGTCTGCTGGTCGACTATCTGCGTCGTGAGGGGGATGAGGTCGAGGTCATCAGCCTGCCGTGGCGGACGTATGGGCGTCACCTGAGCGATAATGTCTCGGCCGCTTTTTTTCGGCGCCTGTGTCGGGCCTCGTGCGATGTGCTGATTCAGGACGAGCTGAACCATCCGTCGGTGTGGTGGCTCAACCGCCGGCTGAAGCCGCGGGTCAGCTACCCGCTGGTCAGCATTGTCCACCTGCTGCGTTCGAGCGAGGCGCGGCCGGCCTGGCAGAATCGTTTCTACCGCTGGGTGGAACAGCGCTACTTGCAGACCCTCGACGGGCTGATTTTCAACAGCAAAACGACCGGCCGTCAGGTCGAAGCTCTGATCGGGCCGGGGTGTCCGAGTGTGGTGGCCTATCCCGGTTGTGATCATCTCCGGCCTACGCTGAGCACCGACGCCATCGCTGCCCGGGCCGAGCAGCCCGGCGCGCTACGGGTGCTGTTTATCGGCAACCTGATTCCGCGTAAGGGCCTGCACGTGCTGATTGAGGCCCTGGCCGGTCTGCCCCGGGCTGACTGGCGGCTCACGGTGATCGGCGCTCTGGACATGGACCCGGCCTATGTCCGTCGGGTGT
>JAGWBB010000089.1:1808-13932 GCA_021296095.1 Desulfurellaceae bacterium
GACCGCCGGGACTTGGTGCGGATGAGTCTGGCCGCCCGGCAGCGCTACCACAGCTGCCCGACCTGGGACGACAGCGCGCGCCGCATCCGTCAGTTTCTCTTCAGCCTGGTTGGGCCATGACCCGTTCTCCGCGCTACTCCTACCCCCGCTACCTGGCGGCCAAAAAGAGCCTGGACGACCGCTCGCTCAACCGTCAGGTGTGGCAGCGTTTTACCGAGCTGCTGCCCCGGGCCAGTCAGGACCGGCCCCTGCGTCTGCTTGAGGTCGGGGCCGGTATTGGCACGATGATCGAACGAGTTCTGGAAAAACGGCTGCTGAGCCGGGCGACCTACACCGCCATTGACGCCGACGCGGCCAGTATCGGCACGGCCGCCCGTCGCCTGCCGGGCTGGGCGGCGCAGCACGGATTGCGTGTCAGCCCAGCGAGGCCGCCCGGCTCGTCCTCTCAGGAGCGTGGCTGGCGGCTACGCTTGCAGTCCGGCCACAGCGCTGAGCCGGATGCCGTCCGGGCTGTGACGGTCGAGCTGGAAGCCGTGGAGCTGTCAGCCTTTGTGTGTCGTGAACGGGGGAACCAGACCTGGGACGTGCTGCTCGCCCACGCCTTTCTGGACCTGGTGGACGTGGCCTCGGTCTTACCCGAACTGGTGTCCGTGCTCTCACCTGGTGGGCTGTTGTACTCCAGCCTGACCTTTGACGGGGCGACGATTTTTCAGCCTCAGCTTGAGCCCCGGCTCGACGCCGAGATCGAGGCTCTCTACCACCAGACCATGGACCAGCGGCGCATCGCCGGGGCTCGGTCTGGGGGCAGTCGGGCCGGGCGGCAGCTGTTCGGCCATATGCGGAACGCCGGGCTTGAGGTGGTAGCGGCCGGCAGCTCCGACTGGGTGGTGTTTGCCGGGCCGGACGGCTATCCGGCCGACGAGGCGTATTTTCTGGGCTGCATTCTTGACACGCTCGAGACCGCTCTGGACGGCCATCCCGAGCTTGATACTCGGCGCTTTGCCGACTGGCTGGCCCGGCGGCGCGCTCAGCTTGAGGACGGCTCCTTGGTGTATATCGCCCACCAGCTGGATCTGCTGGGCCGCCTGCCGAAAAAACCCCCTGCCTGAGCAGAGGGTTTTTCAAGAGCCACCCATCGGAGTCGAACCGACGACCTGCTAATTACGAATCAGCTGCTCTACCAACTGAGCTAGGGTGGCAGAATGGACAGGCGCGTCGATGAAGAGGGATAAATGACCGCCGACACAATGTCAATCGGCCTTGTCCGGCGGGCCGAGTCGGGTCAGCAACTCGTGTGCCGCCCGGCTCGGCTCGGCCGCCGCGCTGAGCGCCGAGATGAGGGCGATGCCGTGGGCGCCCGCGCGGCGCACAGCCGCAATCCGGTCGGCCTGTATACCGCCGATGGCGAAGACCGGAACCGGGCTGTGGCGGGCCGCCTGGCGCAGACGCGCCACCCCCTGGGGCTGGCCGTAGTCGGCTTTGGAGGGAGTGAAATACACCGGTCCGAAGACCACAAAATCGGCTCCCTGGGCGGCCGTGATTTCGTCCGGCGAATGGGTCGAGACACCGATCAGTTTGCCTGGGCCGAGTAGCTGGCGGGCCGTGCTGACCGGAAGAGAGGTCTGTCCGAGGTGGACCCCGTCGGCACCAGCCGCCAAGGCCACATCGAGGCGGTCGTTAATCAGCAGCCGGGCCGCATAACGAGCGGTGAGGTCACGCAGCCGGACGGCCAGCCGGTACAGCTCCCCGCCCTCCAGGTCTTTCTCGCGCAGCTGGACGGCGCGAACGCCGCCGTCGAGGGCGGCCTGGACGACATCGTACAGGGGCCGACCGGCCGTCTGGCGGCGGTCGGTGACAATCAATTTATTCGCGGAGACCCTTATTCGAGGAGACCCTGGAGGGGGCTTGAGGCTGTGGCGTACAGCTTCTTGGGCATGCGTCCGGCCAGGAAGGCTTTGCGTCCGGCCTGAATACTCAGCTTCATGGCCTCAGCCATCAGGATGGGATCTGTGGCCGCAGCAATCGCCGTGTTCATCAGGACCGCGTCACAACCCATTTCCAGGGCTACCGCAGCGTCCGAGGCCGTGCCCACCCCGGCGTCGACAATCACCGGTACGGTGCTGTGTTCGCGGATGATCTGGATGTTGTAGGGATTGCGAATCCCCAGCCCCGAGCCGATTGGGGCGGCCAACGGCATGACCGCAGCGCAGCCCATGTCTTCGAGTTTTTTGCACGAGATCGGGTCATCGTGGATATACGGCAGGACGACAAAGCCCTCCTTGACCAGTACCTGGGCTGCCTCCAGGGTGGCCGGAATATCGGGAAAGAGGGTCTTGTCGTCACCGATGACCTCCAGCTTGACCAGATTGCCGACCCCGGCCTCGCGGGCCAGACGGCAGGTCCGAATCGCGTCGTCCGCGGTATAACAGCCGGCGGTGTTGGGCAGAATGGTGTAGGTGCCGGGATCAATGTAGTCGAGCAGATTCTCCTTGGTCGGATCGGTGATATTCACCCGCCGCACCGCAACGGTCACGATCTCGGCCCCCGAGGCTTCGATCGCCCGTTTGGTCTCGGCAAAATCCTTATACTTGCCCGTCCCGACGATGAGGCGCGACTGGTACTCTTTGCCAGCAAGAATGAATGGGTCATGCATGGTCCATCTACCCCGTTGTGTGTTTCCGCGCTTATCCCCCGCCCACAAAGTTGACGACCTCGACCACATCGTCGGCCTGAAGGCGCTGCTGGTCATACTCGGTGCGGGGGATGATGTCTCGATTCACCTCGGCGGCAATGCGCTTATGGGTAAGACCCAGATCGTTGACCAAGTCCGCCAGCGTCCAGCCGTCCTGACACTCGCGCTCTTCGCCGTTAAGGACGATCCTCATAACCGCCTCACCATATGCCTTCGCCTGGAGATTGACAAGCCATACGGACCGTCCCTGGACAAGCTGCGGGGCTTTTGTTATTCCCCTCACACATGCGCAGCCAGACAACACGGAGAAGCCTATGCCGAGCGTCAGCCGTGCGCTGATCAGCGTCAGCGATAAACGCGGAGTGGTCGAGTTTGCCCGCGGCCTGGTCGCCATCGGTATTGAGATTGTGTCAACCGGCGGCACCGCCCGGGCGCTGACCGAGGCCGGTGTGGCGGTGGTGCAGGTCGAGGACTTTACCGGTTTTCCGGAGATGCTTGACGGACGGGTCAAGACCCTGCACCCGCGCATCCATGCCGGGATTCTGCACCGCCGGGACGACCCCCAACATGTCCGGGCGATGAACCAACACGGCTTGCAGCCGATCGATCTGGTGGTCGTGAATCTGTATCCGTTCGAGCAGACGGTCGCCCGCCCCGACTGCTCGTTCGCCGAGGCGATCGAGAATATCGATATTGGCGGACCGTCTCTGCTACGGGCCACGGCCAAGAATCACGCCCACGTCGGGGTGGTGGTTGACCCGGATGATTATCCTCGGGTGCTGAGCGTGCTCCAGACCGACGGCGTCCTGTCTGCCGAGCACAGGCTTGAGCTGGCCAAAAAAGCGTTTCGACTGACCGCCCGCTACGACGCGGCAATTGCCGATTATCTGGGCGGGCTCGACGGCGATGAGGACACGCCGTTTGGCGACACCGTTCACTTCCAGTACGTCAAGGCCCAGGACTTGCGCTACGGCGAAAACCCGCACCAGCGCGCCGCCTTCTACCATGCCCCGGAGATTCGGGAGGCGTGTATTGCCAACGCCCGCCAGCTGCAGGGCAAGGAACTGTCGTTCAATAATATCGTCGATGCCAACGCGGCCTTTGAGTTGCTGCACGAGTTTGAGCAGACTGCGGCGGTGGCCGTCAAGCACACCAACCCGTGTGGCGCGGCCACGTCCGAGACCTCGCTGGCCGAGGCTTTCCGCAAGACCCGGGCGTGCGATCCGGTGTCGATTTTTGGCGGTATTGTCGGCTTCAACCGCGAGCTTGACGCCGACACGGCCGGGGAGATCCTGGACCTCTACCAGCACGGATTTCTGGAGATCGTTCTCGCCCCGGGCTTTTCCGCTCCGGCGCTGGACCTGCTGGCCTCGTCCAAGCGTCTGCGTAATATCCGACTGCTCGAGATCCCGGCGCTGGCCAATCCCCAGCCGGCCCGCTTCGAGGCCAAGCCGGTGGTGGGCGGGCTGCTGCTTCAGGAGCGCGACCGCGGTCGTATCCGGGTCGAAGACTGCCAGGTGGTGACCCAGCGCCGCCCTAGCGCCGAGGAGTATCGGGCGCTGGACTTTGCCTGGCGGATCTGCAAGCACGTCAAGTCGAACGCCATTGTCCTGACCGGACCGGATCAGATCGTCGGGGTTGGGGCGGGTCAGATGAGCCGGGTTGATTCTGCCAAGATTGCCGTGTCCCGGGCGCGGGACTTGGGGCTGGAGACCCGGGGCTCGGTAGTTGGCTCGGACGCCTTCTTTCCCTTTCGGGACGGGCTCGATGTCACGGCTGCGGCCGGGGCGACGGCGGTCATTCAACCCGGCGGCAGCCTGCGCGACGCTGAGGTCATCGCTGCGGCCGACGAGCACGGCATGGCGATGATCTTTGCCGGCATGCGCCATTTTCGGCACTAGCATGAGAGTCCTGGTCATTGGCGGCGGTGGCCGTGAGCACGCGCTGGTGTGGAAGATTCACCACAGCCCGCGGGTGTCCCGGCTCTACTGCGCCCCGGGGAATCCGGGCATGGACGGCTTGGCCGAACTGGTCGCGCTCAGGCCCGAGGACATTCCGGGTCTGGTGCGCTTTGCCCAGGACGAGCGCGTCGACCTGACTGTGGTCGGACCCGAACTACCGCTGAGTCTGGGTCTTGTTGACGCCTTTGAGGCGGTCGGCCTGCGCATCTTTGGCCCGCAGCGTCAGGCCGCACAGCTGGAGGCCAGCAAGGCCTTCACCCGCGAGCTGCTGCGCGCCCAAGGGGTGGCCTCGCCGGCCTTTCACTCCTGTACCGACCCGGACGAGGCGCGCCGCTATGCGGCCAGTGTCGGTCCCCCGCTCGTGGTCAAGGCCGACGGTCTGGCCGCCGGCAAAGGCGTGTTGATCTGTCCCACGCTCGAGGAAGCCGACGCCGCGATTGAGCGGATCATGCGCGAGCGGGCCTTTGGTGCGGCCGGCGAGCGGGTGGTGATTGAGGAGTTTCTGGAGGGCGAGGAAGTCTCTTTCCTGGCCTTGAGCGATGGCACGAGTGTGGTTCCGCTGGCGTCCTCGCAGGATCATAAGCGCGTGTTTGACGCCGACCGGGGGCCGAATACCGGCGGTATGGGTGCCTATTCTCCGGCTCCAGTCATCACGCCGCAGCTGTCCGCACAAATTGTTGATGAGATTTTATACCCCACCCTGCGTGGGCTGAGGCAGCGCGGTATTGTCTACAAAGGGGTCTTGTACGCGGGCTTAATGATGACCCGGGACGGCCCCAAGGTACTCGAATTCAACATTCGTTTTGGCGACCCGGAATGCCAGCCGCTGATGCTCCGCCTCAAGTCGGACTTGGTCGAGGTGCTGGAAGCGGTGATTGATGAACGCCTGGCCGAGGTGTCCCTGGTGTGGGATGCGCGTCCGGCCGTGTGTGTGGTGCTGGCGGCCGACGGTTATCCCGGCGGCTATGAAAAAGGGCTGCCGATCAGCGGCCTCGACACGCTCCGTGACTGGTCGGACGGGGTGGTCTTCCACGCCGGCACGGCAAAACAGGGCGACCGTTTTGTCACCAACGGTGGACGCGTCTTGGGCGTGACCGGCTGTGGTCGTGATTTCCAGGCAGCCCTGGCCACCACCTACGGCGCGGTCGAGCGGATCAGCTGGCCGGGCGTACACTACCGACGTGACATTGGTCGGCGGGCTCTCCAAGAAAGATAATTGTGATAACCTCACGCTATCCAGAAGAGATCACGATTGCCTTTTGCGCTGACTGACAGGACTCATGGCACACATTCGACCCTTTCGCGGTATCCGTTACAATCCGGCCGTGGTCGGCGACCTGCAAGCCCTGGTCTGCCCGCCGTACGATGTCATCTCCGAACGCCAACAGGCTCTGCTCCACAGCCAGAGCCCCTACAACGCGATTCATCTCGACCTGAATCAGGCGGCCGAGCGCTACACCACGGCGGCCGAGCTATGGCGCAGCTGGCGTGAAAAACGGGTCTTGATGCAGGAGCCGGAGCCCGCCCTGTACGTCTACAGCCAGGATTTCAGCCTGCCCGACGGCCGCCCGCGGCGGCGTACCGGGATCTTGGCTGCGGTCCAACTCGAAGAGTTTGCCAGCGGTGTCATTCGCCCTCACGAGCAGACCTTTGAGGACGCCAAAAAAGATCGCCTGGCTTTACTCGAAGCGTGCCAGGCCCAGCTCAGTCCGGTGTTTTTGTTGTACGCGCGCAAAGACTGGTCAATTGAACAGGTGCTGGCCGGGGAACTCGCCGAGCCGATCATCGCCGTCAGCGACGGACAGGCTCACCGACACACCGTCTGGCGGGTGACCAACCCGGCCCGGATCGCCGAGGTAGCGGCGGGTCTGGCTGCGGAGTCGCTGATCATTGCCGACGGCCATCACCGCTACGAGACCGCGCTGCGCTATCGCCGCGAACACCCCGGGGCTCCGCCCGACGCCGCGTTGCGCCACGTGCTGGCGTATGTGACCAACGCCGAGGACGAGGGGGTGGTGATTCTGCCCACCCACCGGCTGATTCACGACGCGCCCCTACCGAGTGTGGATGCACTGCGGGCCGTTTTTAGCCGAGACTTTCGACTCCGACTGTACCCTCGGGATCGGACGGCCGAGTTCTTTGCCGCCCTGGGAGACGGTGCGACCGACTCAGAGCGACGGATCGGCTGTGCGCTGGCCGGTGCCAGACACTACTGGCTGTTGTCCTTTGACGAGCGTATCCATCGGGGCTCGAACCGGTCTGCCGCGCTGCGGGCGGTCGACGTGACGGTGCTCCACGACGTGCTTTTTCAGCGCGTCCTGGGCTTCACGCCTGAGCAGCAGGAAGCAACAGTTTCCTACACCAGCAGCACTCAGGAGGCCCTGCAAGCGGTAGTCGAGCAGCGCTGTCAGGCCGCCTTTTTTCTGAACCCGACTCCATATGACCAAGTGCAACAGGTGTGTGACGGAGGGGAAACTATGCCCCACAAGTCCACCTATTTTTATCCTAAGCTCCTGACCGGCCTAGTGTTTTACAGTCTGGCGGCCGACGCTGGTGAGGGATAAGAGGCGGGATCTGGCGTTGCGACGGAAAAAGCGGACCTGGGCTAGAAACGCCGCCGTCCGCCGCCGCCCCGGCGCTCTTGCGGCCGGGCTTCATTCACTTTGAGCACACGTCCGAGGTGGGTCTGGCTGTCAAAGCGCTTGATGGCCGCTTCGGCCTCCTCTTTAGAACCCATCTCAACAAAGGCAAAGCCTTTGGATTGGCCGGTCCCGCGGTCCGTCACCAGACTGACACTGGCCACGGCGCCGGCTTCTTTGAGCAGCGTCTCAACGTCTGAGGCGCTGGCGCTGTAGGGCAGGTTGCCGACAAACAGGCGGGTTCCACGCGAACGTGGCGGCCCGCCCGACGATCGGCCGGAATCGCCCCCGCCTGAGCGTGAGCCTCTGTCTCGCGGCCCTCCACGCATCAGGCTGGCTTCGTTGACCACGAGGTTATTGCCCTCAACCTCGTGGCCGTTCAGAGCTGTTACGGCGGCTTGAGCGTCTTCGTTGTTGGTCATCTCAACAAAGCCGAAGCCGCGCGACCAGCCGGTTGCTGGGTCGGTGATCAGCTCGGCAGTGGCAATCGAACCGAATGGCGTGAACAAGTCTTCCAATTCGGGAAAGCACAGACGTGAGGGCAAATTTCCAACGTACAGACGTGTGCTCAAGACGACCTCCCTGCCTAGCGTCTCAGATCATACCGCGTCGCGGGTGTCTTACCAGCGTTCGCGACCCTCGCGCGGTCCGCGCGGTTCCTTGGGTTTGGCCTCGTTGACCGTCAGCGGCCGGCCGTTCAACTCATACTCGTGGAAGCGCTCGATGGCCGACTGGGCCTCTTGGTCACTGCCCATTTCGACAAAACCAAACCCGCGCGAACGGCCGGTGAACTTATCCATGATGATATTCACCGATGTCACTGCGCCCGACTGAGCAAAGAGTTCTTCGAGATCCTGATTGGTCGTGCTGAACGGCAGATTGCCAACAAAAAGTTTGTTTGCCACGTTTTCCTCCGTCGTGGTAAAAAAGGCCCGGGAACCCATGAGCGGGTTCCCAGGGCCTTTACTCTCGAACCAACTCACTCAGCGAATACATGGTCAATTAATGACCGCCCGCCACTGTAGCAAATTCTGTCCGGCGAAACAATGCAAAAGAACGGGGCATAAGACGCCGGTCTGAACGGCTACACTTTCGGCTAACTCTGGGCTTGGTTGGCGGCTGTAAACAGCTTGCGGATGTCCCACAGGACAACGGCGCCGACCAGCACAACCTGTGGCGCATCGTTGATCTGGGCGTACAGGCTGCTCTGGACCGGATTGCGGGTGCCGATCTGTAAGCGGCGCGTTTCCTGGCCGTTCAGCTGGAGGGTGATCGAGGCCTGGGGCGGCTTGAGGCCGTATTCGGCCAGCTCGTCCTCTATCCCTTCGACATTGCCGAGGTGGAGCAGCTTACCGAGATTGGTCAGAAAGTCCTGGACCGCTGCGGGCCGGACCGCCCCTCCGGTTACGGCCACCTGCCAGCCGTCCTGGCTGCGCTGGCAGACCAGGTGCTGCTGGTTGTACACCAGCTCGATCCGGGTGACCTCCTCTGCCGTAAAGTTGAGGGCCGGGCGTTCCCGGTCGGTCGCGGCTTGCGGCCCGCCGAGCGGCCGGCTTGCGGGAGCACTGAGATAGGTATAGCTGCCCAGGACCAGCGCAATCAGTCCCAGGAGTATGACCCGTCGACTTTCTGCTGACAGCTTCATCCGCGCTTTCTCCGTCGAACGGCCACAAACAGACCGGCGGCCAGAACCAGGACAGGTTCGAGGACGACCATCAACCAGAAGAAGCGATTCTTCTGCAACTCGGACAGGTACAAGCTCTGGCGGGGGGTCGAGACCCGTTTTTGATCGGGAATGCCGCCCGGGTTGCGACCCATGCTGATCAGCTGCTGGCGATCCAGCATCCAGCCGACCGTATTCATGAAGAAGTCAACATTACCGGGAATACGGGCATAAAAATTATTGACGAAGTCCGAGTCACCCAGCACGACCAGTTTGCCCGACTGCCCGGCACCGACCCTGGCGACCGCCGCGACCGGGATGGGGCCGCGTTCGTCCTCGCCCTCTTTGAAGTGCAGCCCCTCCTGTTCGGCCCGAGCCCTGCTCTTCAGCGCCCAGCTGTCCTTGCTGGAGAAGGCAAACGGCGTGGCTTGGCCGTCCTGAACGCGGACCGGGCGGGTGTAGGGCAGAATTGGCGAGCCACTCAAACGGCGGGGAAACACGTCTTCGGCAAAATCCGAGATAATCGGCATCAGCGGCTCTCCGCCGGCCACGCCGCGTTCTTCGTCAATCACCACGTCGTCGGTCAGGTGCAGTCCGAACCGGGCCAGGTAGGCCGACAGGTGGGGTACGGTAAAGGGGTCGAGCATCAGCAAGGCGTTACCGCCGGCTTCGAGATAGCTGGTCAGGGCCGTCAGCTCGGCCGGCGCCAGGTCGTCTTTGGGTCCGCTGACAATGACGAGGTCGGCGTCTGCGGGCACCTGCTGGGTCCGCAGCAGGGCCAGGGGACGGACCTGGTAGTTTTCGGTTTCCAGAACCTGCCGGACCACCCCGTAGCCGTTGCGTTCCTGGCCGTCGCCCGGATTGTTCTCGCCGTGGCCGACCAGGAAATAGACGATCTTCTGCGTCTGTGAGACGCGCAGCAGCGCGTTCAGCATGCGTTCCTCATCCACCATCGGCAGGGTGACCCGATTGTCGGCCGACTCCAGAACAACCGTCCCGTAGGCTGTGACCCCATAGCGCTGGGCCAGGCCCGGGGCACGGTCCAGGTCGTACAGCCGGTACTGGAACAGCGCGTTTTCGTGGTGCATCAGGCTGAGCAACTCGTCGTGCTTTTCGCGGTCGCCACGGCGGTAAAAGACGCTGGCCTGGATGGGAAAGGTGATGCCCTCCAGGGTTTGCACGGTGATGGGAGCCAGGCTGTATTTCTGGGTCGGGGTGAGATCGAAGCGGGCGTTCCAGCGGCCGAGCAGGCTGCCCAGCGAAAAGACGATCACCAGCACGAAGGCAATCTCAAGCCCCAGCAGACAGCCGCGTCGCACCGTCTCCGCGCCCGGCCACAGACCGCTCCCGGGGTCCGGAGCGGCCATATTTTCTAACGTGTCCCGCGCCATTTCCTCGACTCCGTGGAGCGTAGGGTGAGATACAGAAACACCAGGGTGACCATGACGAAGAAGAAGACATCCTTGGTATTAATCACGCCCTTGGCAAACGACTCAAAGCGGTCAAACAGCGAAATCCCCAGCAGCTCTTCCCCGACCGCCTCCTCATTCCAGGTCAGAAACCACCAGGAGACCAGCACCGCATAGGTCGACATGGCGCTGACCAGCTGATTCTCGGTCAGCGACGAAATGAACGTGCCGCAGGCGATAAAGGCCGCGCCCAACAGCAGGATGCCGAGATAGCCGGCCAGGGGCGGTCCCCAGGCAAAGGCGTGGATCGTTGACAACAGCAGGGGGTAGAACAGGGTGGCGGCGACCATCAGGAAAAATACAAAAAAACTGGCCAGGAACTTGCCCAGAATGATGTGGGAGTCCTTGAGCGGATAGGTCCACAGCAGCTCGATCGTCCCCAGCTTTTTTTCCTCGGCAAACAGGCGCATGGTGAGCAGGGGCAGGATGAGCAGGCTGAAAAAACGCACGTCCTGAAAATAGTAGAACCACAGCGAGGTGGTGATATCCATGAAGTCACCGAACAGATCGTAGAAGATCATATCAGTGTAGAAAAAGTACCCGGCCAGGACCAGAAAGGCCATGGACAGGGCGTAGGCGATGAATGAGCCGTAGTACAGCTGCAGCTCTTTTTTGAAAACGCACCAGAATTTCATCGTTTCGCTCAGCCTGACGGGCAACCACAGAGGGTTGCCCCTACTCGGCCACCACACGCCTCTACGTTTGTTCTCCCTGAGCCTGCCGGATCAGCTGCAAGTACATATCTTCCAGGGTTGGCTCCAGAGAGCGGAGTTCCAGCAAACCGCAGCCCTGCTTGAGGACCGCCCGACTGATCTCGGTTCGTATCTCCTCCCCCTGGTGTTCGACGATCCAGCAGCTCTTTCCGTTTGCTTGACCAGGTTCCTCATCCTGGTCGGGATGCACCTGCACCACGCCGGGCAGACGAGCCAGCACGTCTGGAACAGACTGAGCCTGGGCGCCGCTCACCTCGACCCGAATCTGACGGTTACGGCCCAGCTGGCTGCGCAGGGTGTCCAGGGATTCCGAGGCCAGAATGCGGCCGCGGTTGATGATAATGACCCGATCACACACCGAGCTGACCTCAGACAGGATATGGGTCGAGAGAATGACCGTTCGCTCTGATCCCAAGTCACGGATCAATTTGCGAATCTCCACCACCTGGGCCGGATCGAGACCAATCGTCGGCTCGTCGAGGATCAGGACCTGGGGTTTGTGCATCAGCGCCTGGGCAATGCCGACCCGCTGGCGATAGCCCTTGGACAGGTGGCCGATGACACGACCGCTGACCTCTCGCAAGCCGCAGGCTTCAACGACGGCGCCGACCGCGCTCTTGCGTTCGGAGCGGGGGACATCTTTTGCCTCGGCCACAAAATTCAAAAAGCTCCGAACCGGCAGGTCGGGATACACCGACACCCGTTCGGGAAAATAGCCGACCAGCTCTTTGACCTGGTGGGTGTGGCTGACGACATTATGGTCGCCGATGCTGGCCCGCCCCGAGGTGGGCGGAAAAAAGCCGGCCAGAATGCGCATGGTGGTGCTTTTCCCGGCCCCGTTCGGACCCAGGAAACCGATCACTTCGCCGCGGGAAACCTGAAAGGAGACATTGTCGACGGCCAGGATGGGACCGAAGCGCTTGGTCATATTTTCGACGCTGATCATACTCATAGGGGCATAACCTCTCAAACGGCGCGATTATTCCT
>JAGWBB010000090.1:0-10139 GCA_021296095.1 Desulfurellaceae bacterium
CATCCTGTGGTCCTCCGCCCTCGGCTGCTATCACACGACCGCTCCAATGGCTACAACCTATCGTGAACCACTCTAGAGCGGGTCATGTTAGGCTGTAGCCCTGCCGGACGCGATCCGGCAGCCCTGCTTCGACTTCGCTTCGCTCAGCACGAACGGGAGGCCGTTGGGCCTGAGCGTCAGGCGCCGCGCGCCTGAAGTCGAAGGGCGACACAGCCTCGTTATTTGCGCTAGCCCGCACGAAAGCGCTCAAAAATACTCGGCTCTATGCGTTTCCACTTCTTTTCAAAAAAATACATCTTGGTCCAGGCAGATGCATAACATAGTTCTACAAAAGGCAAATAGGGTCGGAAATCGGGGATCTCGTCCCGAAATAAGCGCTGGAGGAATCGGTCTTGAAACGGCCCCAGCCAACGCGCCAAGGCGTTGGCCACTCCGGTGCCGATGAGTTGATCTCTGCGTAAACTCTCGGCGTCTATGCCGCACACCAGTCCATCCGCGTCGGTCACAATAAAATTCTTGAGCACCGCATCCGTATAGTCAAAGCCGACCCAGACGCGGTCCGGGACGAGACGCTCGACAGCCGCTCCGAGATCACGATAGGCGGCGTCGGAGAGAATCCCCACCCGATTCAGAAAGCGCAGGTCGCGCTGGAGGCGGGGGACAAACGGCGTGTCCGCCACGTCCACACGGCGGGCCGAACGGCTGTAGGTCGCGGCGTAGAAGTCGGCGATTTTTTCGACCACCCTCGTATCGGGCTGGACAATGGGACTGCCCTCAACATAGTCCAGCCACAGTTCGTGCTCATAACGGATGGCAACCGACGGAAAATGGGGGCTGTCGTGGAACGCCTCAAGATTGCGTTCGAGTTCGGTCGCCAGCGCGGTGTCGCGAAGAATGAGCCGTTTGAAACGCCGCCCGTTCAGGGTTTCAAAAGATGTCTGCTGCGAGTTCTGGAGGCGGTTGCCAAACAGACGGGATACCAGATAGCGTAGCCGCCGCAGGAGGCGAAAGCTTTTCGTCTCGGGTGACAACATGGGGAAAGCATGGGGACGTCAGCGACCAACTATACCGCACGCCCCACCGACCGGACAAGCCGCCGGCATATCGGCCTGTTTGTCCGCTCGTTTGGCGGCGGCGGCGGCGCAGAGCGGGTCATGCTCAACCTGGCCACAGCCCTGGCCGACCGAGGCCATCGGGTCGATCTGGTCATGGGTCGCAAAGAGGGCCATTTCCTGGAGGAAATTCCCGATACGGTCACGGTCATTGACCTCAAGGTTCGCTCAGCCCGCCAACTGCTGCCCACGGTGCTGAAAATGCCGCGCGTGGCCGCCGCTCTAGCCGCCCACCTGTCAGGTTCCAGACTGCCCTGGATTCTAGGCGGTGTCCCCGGTCTGGCGGCGTATCTGAGCCACCAGCGACCGACAGCTCTTTTATCCGCCCTCAGCTATCCCAATATGACGGCAGTTTTGGCCCGTCGGCTGAGCACCGCATCAACCCGTACGGTGATCAGCGTCCATAATCACCTGTCTGTGGCCACAGCCGGGGCTGACAGAGCCGCCGACAAAACCTTTCCTCAACTGGCCCGACGTTTGTATCCCGAGGCAGACCGTATTGTTGCGGTGTCGGACGGCGTGGCCGAGGATCTGACCCACACGCTGGGCCTGCCGCGTACCCGTATCAGCACAATTTACAACCCGGTTTTTCGTCCCGATATGCTGACCCTGGCCCAAGCACCGCTCGAGCACGCCTGGTTTGCTCCGGACGCCCCGCCGGTCATCCTGGGCATTGGCAAGCTCAAGCCCCAGAAGGATTTTGGGTGTCTGATCCGGGCGTTTGCCCGTGTGCGAGCGGTCCGGCCGGCCCGATTGCTCATCTTAGGCGAAGGCTCACAGCGCGAGGCCCTGCTGTCCCTGGCCGGCCAACTCGGGGTCACCAATGATATCGCCCTGCCCGGCTTTGTGGCCAATCCCTTTGCCTATCTTGGTCGGGCTGCGGTGTTTGCCCTGTCTTCAGCCTGGGAAGGGCTGTCGAATGTCATCATCGAGGCTCTGGCGTGCGGTTGTCCGGTGGTAAGTACCGATTGTCCGAGCGGCCCGGCCGAACTCCTGGCCCGGGGAGCCTATGGGTCGCTGGTGCCGGTCGGGGATGACACGGCCTTGGCCCAGGCGCTCCTGGCAAGCCTGGACAATCCCCCCCATCGGGAGCGTTTGCTCGACCGGGCACGCCAGTTCTCGGTCGAGCGCGCGACAGAGCAGTACCTGTCCGTTCTGCTGGAAGAGTGAGTGGGGCGGTCAGTCTGACCGGCTAGTCCTGATCCAGGGCTGGAAAGTCCACCCTCGGATCACCTTGACCTGCTGCTGGGAAACAAAGATATCGGTGATCTCGTTCCGCACAGGGGTCGGTCATCGCCGATATCTTTGAACGAGGTGCGGGCCTGGATCAGGTCGTCGAGGGTATCAACCTCAGCCCACCACAGGCCCGTAATGCAGCTGGTGGCAACGAGGCCGGACTTGGCCATGGTGTCGATCACGGAGAGATACCAGCGCTGCAGGGCGGCTTTGTGACGAATAGCTCGATTGAGGGCGGTCCGAAAGGCGTCTGGGCCCGGGGTGCGAAAGACCATCAGGCCGATCGACTCGCCGTCGGTCTCCTCTGGAATCAGGGTCTTGCCGACCGCCAGCAGTTGCCGCTCGCCATTCAGGCTGACCTTCATGTCATCGTCGTCGTAGGCGGCCTTGCGGTCAATGGCCAGGGTCACCGGGGAGGACGCGTCTTGCAGCAGACGCTCCAGGACGGGCGCCTCAAACAGCGTATCGCCGTTTAACAGCACAAAATCTTCGGTCATCTCGGACCCGGCCAGCCAGCAGGTGGCCAGATTGTTCGACGCTTCGAAAAACGGATTATAACGCGTCTGGACATCCAACCCATCGGGCTGCCGTGTGGCCAGCAGCGCCTCGACCTGCTCGGCCCCAAAGCCGACCATCACGATAACCTGCTCCAGACCACACTCGGCCAGAGCCTCAAGCTGGAGTTCCAGTATCGTGCGCTCGTCGTCTATGGGCAGCAGACATTTTGGCACGCTCTCGGTCAGCGGCAGCAGCCGTCGAGCCTGGCCGGCGCTGAGTATGATCGCCTTCCGTGGCGACCGGGTGTACATATCGGCCGCCCCCCCATTCCTTCCTTCTCCATTACGCATAGTCGTGGGTTTCAGTCCTCGTCCGAGCTGAAGCTTACCGGTCATGGGGCTGTTCCCCAAGCCATCCGCCCGATATAGGAGAAAATGATGGGCAAATCAAGCTGCAGAGCCCGGAAAACGAGAGCGCTGCCCGCAGCCAAAGAATTCGGCGCCCTCGTCCTGCACGGGGAATCGGCCGTCACCAGTATCCTTGCCGGCCTGGAGCGCGCGTATTACCGGGTTCTGACCTGGAGTGTGGGCCGGGCCCTGCACTGGTATATGGTGCGGGAACTGGTGCGCCCCACCCTGCTCGCCTTTGGCGGCTTGACCGTCCTGCTGCTGACCGCCGAGCTGTTCGGGTTTTCCGATCTCATCATCAACCGCGGCTTTGGACTTGGCGCGATGCTCCAGCTGATGGGCTTTCAGCTCATCATCCTGGCCTCGACCACCCTGTCTTTTGCCTGTCTGGTCGGAATACTGGTCGGACTCGGCCGCCTCAAAACCGATCTGGAAACTCTGGCCCTGCACGCCTCGGGCGTGTCTCCACGCCAGTGTCTCGGTCCGGTGCTGACGTTTTGCGCGGCCGTGACAGTGCTGGGGCTGATCCTCAGCCTGAGCGCCTCGCCGTGGGCCAAGCGATCCCTGGACAGCCTGCAAACGTGCGTCGCGCGGGACAATCCGACCGGCCTGTTGCGTGCCGGAGAGACGCAGACCTTTGGGGACACCCGTATTCTGGCCCGGGAGGTGTCGGGCAGCGGCCAGCGCCTGGGCGGCGTGCTGCTGTGGACCCCACGCGACTCGGGCACCAGCTTTCTGGACGGGGAGACGATTTTTGCCCAGCACGGCCTCGTACAGTCCAGGGCTAACGGCGAGGCCCACCTGACCCTGTACAACGGTCTGACCCTGTCCCCGGTGCGCGGCAGCGGCAACAGCACCCGTTTCGACAGCCTGTGGACTTCGGTGCAGTATACCGAACCGCCTGCAGCCACGGCCGGGGATGAGGCGCGGGTAGAACACCTGTCGTTCCAGGACGTGGCGCGTCGCGGCTGGCCGCCGGACGGGCAGGCCGGACGGGCGGATGTACGGCTGGCCCAGACCGAGTTTCACCGCCGTCTGGCCCTGCCGGTCGCCAGCCTGGTGTTCGGCCTGCTGGCCACGCCGCTGGTCCTGTTCGGTCGGACCTTTTCCCGGGCGGCCGGCGGGTTGGCCGGCTTGCTGATCACTGCCGTGTACTACGGCCTGATCCAACTCGGCAGCGGTCTGGTCCAGGCCGGGCTGGCTTCGCCCGGGACAGGCGTCTGGCTGCCGAATATGCTGGTCGGCGGGCTGGCCCTCGTCCTGCTGTCCTTCCCCAACGGCTGGCCGCGCTGGCGGATACGCTCCGAGCGTCATCCCAGCCAGCCGTCCCAGACTACTCTGGGCGACCAGAAAGGCTATATCCTTCAGCGCTACGTGGCCCGCTCCTACGCTGCCATGCTGCTGATATCGTTCGGCTTTCTGTTCACCGGGTATTTTCTGGTTGACGTACTGGAACGGCTCCAGTGGTTTGCCCGCCACCAGGCCGAGTTGGGCGAAGTCATGCGCTTCTACTGTGCCCGCTCCCCGCTGCTGGCCTCCCGCATGGTTCCCATGTCGCTGCTGCTGGCCACCGCCCTGACCGTGGGCGTGCTGTCGGTCAACCGAGAGCTGATCGGCATGCGAGCTTGCGGCGTGTCCGTGGTCCGCGCCCTGAGCCCGATTCTGCTCATTGCCGGCCTGGTGGCGCCGGCCTATCTGTTGCTGAACGAAGCCGTCATCCCCCGCACCAACGCCTGGGCCGACTGGCTCAAAATCACCCAGATCAAGTCGGCGGCAAACTCCGGCCGCCTCCAGCGGCTGGCCATCTGGCACCAGAACGGCAAGCTGTACCACACCCGCCAGCTCGATACGGTCAACCGGGAAGCCTACGACATCTCGATTTATGAACTGGACGACCGGGGCTTGCCGACCAGCCGGACCGACGCCCCCAGAGCCCGCCATGTCGGCGACGGCGTATGGACGCTGACCGATCCCGTCCGCCTGGTCATTGGCGACGGCTCGTTTGCACTGCAGCCGGCCTCGCCCCACATCCAGCTCGGCGCCGAACCCCAGACCGAGGTTGACACCATGCACCTCAGCGCCCGGCAACTGTCCCGGATCATTCACGACATCGAGGCCAGCGGCTACCAGGCGACCGCCTACTGGGTGGCCTGGCACATGAAGCTGGCCGCCCCGCTGGCGTGCGTGTTCCTGCCTGCGGTCGTCCTGTTCTTCGCCCTGAGCGGTCCCCCATTTCCCGGCCCGGCCCTGACCATCCTGGCCAGCTGCGGCCTGGGCATCGGTTCGATTCTGTTAAGCGACGTGTTTGCCTCACTCGGCTACAATGCCTCAATTCCGCCCAGTCTGGCCGGCTGGGGACCGTCTTCCGTTCTGTTTGCGCTGGCCACCATCTTCGCCGTTCGCAGCCAAACGTTCGACACACCCGAGAGAGTGATATGACGCAACAGCTCCAGCCCGAGGATGCCCACAACACCACCCTGCTCGGCCATGTCCATCCTGCGGACTGGATCAACCCGGAGCCGGCCCTGCGCTACAATCTGGTCGTTATCGGAGCGGGCACGGCCGGCCTGGTCACGGCGGCGGGGGCGGCCGGCCTAGGCGCTAAGGTCGCCCTGGTCGAACGCGAGCTGATGGGCGGAGACTGCCTGAACGTCGGCTGTGTGCCGTCAAAAGCCCTGCTGCGGGCGGCTCGGGCGTATGCCGACGTGCGCGACGCGGGACAGTTCGGCGTTGTGGTTCCCGACGGCACGCAGGTCGACTTTCCGGCGGTCATGGAGCGCATGCGACGCCTGCGAGCCCAGTTGAGCGCCAAAGACTCGGCAACCCGCTTTCAGGGTCTGGGGGTGGATGTCTTTCTGGGCGAGGGGCGCTTTATTGACAGCGAAACGGTCGCCGTCGGGGAGCAGCGTCTGCGCTTTCGGCGGGCGGTCATTGCCACCGGCGCACGGGCGACCAGCCTGCCGATTCCAGGTTTGGCCGAGGCCGGCTATCTGACCAATGAGACCGTTTTTTCGCTGACCAGCCTGCCCAAACGCCTGGCCGTGATCGGCGCCGGCCCGATCGGCTGCGAGCTGGCCCAGGCCTTCGCCCGCTTCGGTTCGCAGGTGTGCCTGCTCGAAGTCGCGCCCCAGATTTTGATTCGGGAGGATAGGGACGCGGCCGAACGTATCCAGGCCGCTCTGGTCAAGGACCGGGTCAATACGCTTGTCGGCTGCAACATCAGCCACATCAGCACCGATGGCGCCGAGAAAATCATTCACTTTGAACACCAAGGGTCTCAGACCAACATCAGGGTTGATGACATTCTGCTGGGAGTGGGGCGGGCGCCAAACGTGGAAGGACTCGACCTGGAACGCGTCGGCGTTTCCTACGATACCAAGGTCGGGGTGCGGGTCGACGACCACCTGCGGACCACCAACCCCCGTATTTATACGGCCGGGGATATTGGCTCGGTCTACAAGTTCACCCACATGGCCGACGCCCTGGCCCGGGTGGTGATCCAGAATACGCTGTTCAAGGGTCGGGCCAAGGCGAGCCGCCTGACCGTCCCGTGGTGCACCTATACCGACCCGGAGATCGCCCACGTCGGCCTGTACGAACACGAGGCAGACCAAAAAGGCGTAGCGCTCAACACCTTTGTCCAAGAGCTGGACGACGTGGACCGGGCGCTGCTGGACGGCGAGCCGGAGGGCTTTGTCAAAGTCCATACCCAGGCCGGCAGCGACAAAATTCTGGGAGCGACCATTGTCGCCCGCCACGCCGGTGAGATGATTTCCGAGCTGAGTCTGGCCATGGTCGGCGGGCTGGGCCTGAAAACGCTGGACCAGACCATCCATCCCTACCCCACCCAGGCCGAGGCGATCAAAAAAGTCGCCGGTGCCTACACCCGCACCCGCCTGACGCCACGCATCAAAGCGCTGTTCGAGACCTGGCTGGCCTGGACCCGCTGAGCGGACAGACAGTTTGGGATGGATGCAGCGAGGGGCTTATGCACGCAGCAAGCGTCGCTGGAGCAGGGTTTGCATGTCACGCCGCCCATCGGCGATCAGAAGCACGTAAACATCATTTCCCATCACCCGGTAGATGATGCGGTAGGGCTTGAAGAAAATTTCACGGTACTCCCGAATCCCAAGGTCCAGCAATTCCTTGGAGTAGTTTCCGCGCTGGGGATGCTCGGAGAGGCTCAGGAAGGCATTTTCGATCTGCTCCAGCACGTAATCCGCCCGGCCCGGCGCGTCGTACTGATCGATATAATCGCACAGTTCCTCCAGGTCGTGCGCCGCGTCATCGGTCAACTGCACCGGAAAGGCCATCAGCCAGCCTGTCGCCGTCCTCGCAGCCGGGCAACGACCTCGGTCGCAGGTTGGACTTGGTCCGCTTCGATCTGACGGTTTCCCAAGGCGAGGATTTTGAGCAGCGCAAGGGTCTCCTGGGTTTGCTCATAGCTGTCGATATCCTGCATGACCACCTTGGCTTCACCGTTCTGGGTGATGATCAAGGGGGCCTGCCGGTCTCTGAGCGTGCGCACAATCTCAGCGGCATGAGCCTTGAGGTAACTGATCGGCTTGATCTGGCTGGACAGTTTCATGGCATACCTCTCTTCAGACTGAATATAGACCACAAACAGGTCAAAGAACAAGCGCGATGCGCCGTCGCTGCTCGGTGGTCTGGAAGGCCGAGGTACTGTGACCCAGGCCCCAATTGAAAACGCGCGGGCGCCGTGGCAAAGTCGGCCCCCAGGGAGGTATGAGGACATGCGCATGATTCTTGTTGGCCCACCTGGGGCGGGCAAAGGCACCCAGGCGGCATTCCTGGTCGATACATTTCAGATTACGCATATTTCCAGCGGCGATATGCTGCGCGCCGCTGTTGCCGAGGGCACCCAGCTCGGCCAACAGGCCGACGGCTATATGAAAGCCGGCCAGCTCGTGCCGGACGAGTTGGTCATTGCCATGATTATCGAACGCATTGCCAAGCCGGACTGCGCCAAGGGGTTCATGCTGGACGGCTTTCCGCGCACCCGACCCCAGGCCGAGGCCCTGGATATCAACCTCAAAAACGCCGGCGTCAGCCTCGATACAGTCCTGCTGATCGAGGTGCCGGACGAACTGATCGTGGAGCGCATTACCGGCCGCCGCTCAGACCCCGAGACGGGCGAAATCTATCACCTGAGCTTCCGACCGCCGCCGCCCGACATTGCTGACCGGGTCATCCAGCGCAAGGACGATACGGCCGAAGCGTGTACCGCCCGGCTGGAGAAATACCACTCGGAGACCGCCCCGATCATCCCCTTCTATGAGGGACAGGGTCTGGTCAGGCGTGTTGACGGCAACGCCGCGCCCGAAGAAGTTACCCGACGCATCACGGCCGTGTTGAACGCCGGCTAGCGGTCGTCTGGGACAGACCCGCATGGACCGAGCGTGCCTGACCTGCCTCTCTGCCCTTGGCCGGTCCGTGGCCCGGGTAGGCCACGTTTTTGTCATACACAAACCGGTAGTGCCGGGGCCTGGAGTCGGCGATCTGTTCAAGCAGCATCCGGCCGGTCCGCTCTTCAAAAGCCTGGACCCAGCCGATGAGCAGGCGGGGGTTGAGATGCAGTCCCTTGAGTCCCACGCGGCGTTCAATACGCCTGGCCAGCCCAAAGGCCGTGAGTGGCCGCTGCGGCGGCGCCCGGTACGCCTCGGCCACATACTCGACGAGGCGCTCTTCGACCTGTTGCAGGGCTGCCCCAAACCCGAGGCCGATATCAATAGCCGGCATGCCACACCTTTCCGAGGCAGGCCCGGCGCATGAGAAAGCCTGCCCCGCTTGAATAGCCGCGGTTCACAGTGTAAGCCAAAAAAATGGGCGAAAAACAAGACCAGGAGACGCCGGTTGTGAGTGAGGAGCGGTCCTCCCCGGTCGTCCCCGAACCCGTCTTGGAGCCCGTCTTGGAGCCCGTCCTGGAGCCAGCGCCGGACGAGTCGGGTCAAGACCTTGCCCTGTATGACCCGCTCCAGCGCTATTTTGCGGCCATCGGGCGCTATCCGCTGCTGAGTCGGGAAGAAGAGCACGACCTGGCCGTTGAATACAAAGAGTACGGTGACCTGCGGGCCGCCTACCGTCTGGTGACCGGCAATTTACGGCTGGTGGTGAAACTGGCCCGGGAGTACCAGCACGCCAACGAGTTGCTGCTGGAGCTGATTCAAGAGGGCAATATGGGCCTCATGGAAGCGGTCCAGAAGTATGATCCCTACCGCGGGGTGCGCTTCCCGTCGTACGCGGTATGGTGGGTCCGGGCCTATATGCTGCGTTTCCTGCTCCAGAACTTTCGCCTGGTCCGCATCGCCACCACCCGGGCGCAGCGCAAACTCTTCTACAACCTGCGGCGCGAGAAGGACAGGCTGGAAGCCCAGGGCTTTGTTCCCAGCCCCAAGCTGATCGCCCACCGACTGGAGGTGTCAGAACACGATGTCATCGAAATGGAGCAACGCCTGGCCGCGCCCGACACCTCGCTCGACCGGCCTCTCAATGACACCGAATCGGGCGCTTCGCTGGGCGATATGGTTCCAGACCCGTCGGCCTCGCCCGAACGCCTGGTGGAAACCGCCCACGATCAGCGGCTGATACGGGAACACATGGCCGCCTTTGCCGAGCAGTTGTCCGGTCGCGACAAGGTCATTTATGAGCAACGGCTGATTGCCGATGAACCGCTGACCCTCCAGGAGATTGCCGACCAGTATGGGCTGAGCCGCGAGCGGGTGCGGCAGGTTGAGGCACAGATCAAAAAGAGGCTCAAAGCCTATCTGCTCGACATGTTCGAGGACGCCGAGGCGCTGGCGATCAGTTTCGACGACGAGTGAGGCGAGCGCGACGCGGCCAGCACCTGCTCCAGCGCGGCCAGCAG
>JAGWBB010000090.1:10302-11224 GCA_021296095.1 Desulfurellaceae bacterium
CGGTAGCGCTCGGCATAGGCTTTGAGCACCTCCGGGGTATCGCGGCGGGGGTCGATGGTCACCGACACCAGCATGACCTGGGTGCCCAGACGCTCGCCCAGCCGGCGCTGCACATGGCTGAACTTGGTCGAGAGCATCGGACACGGACCGGGACACTGGGTAAAGATAAAGTCCAGCAGGATCGCTTTGCCGCGCAGACTTGACAGGCCAAACGGCTGGGCGTCCTGGTCGGTGAGCAGGAAATCCGGGGCGGGAAACGGGATGAAAGCGACCGACTCCGGGTCTGGTTGCGCGGCGTCCGAACGCTCCGGGGCGGCCACGGCCGGACTCTCCTCGGGCTCGGAGGAGACGTCCGGCGGGTCTTCGCCGGCCAGGCGCTCGACGGCAATCAGGTACAGGCTGTCGGCGCGATGTTCCAGGCGGAAACGGATCGGCTCTTCGGGGCGGAGCCCACGCAGCAGGCCGGGCTCTCTGACCTCGAACTCCATGGTCATGGCGGGCATGAAGCCGGGGATTTCCTCGTGCTCGATCTCGACCCGATTCTTCTCGGCCAGGAGCTGTTTGACCACGCCGCGTACGGTATAGATGCGCGGCTCGGCCGGCTGACAGGCCAGTCCGCTCAGCAGCATCAGCCCCAGGCCGACACACGCCGCGCAGCCGACTTGAACGACACGGCTCGACATCGAGGCTCCCCCTCAGAACTGGAAGATAGCGGTAAACACCGTCTCGTTGCGGTTGTTATACCCGCCGCCGAAGCGTCCACCGATAAACCACGGCCCCTCGGTGGACCTGCCCCAGTAGATATCATGGGTCAGCTGAAAGACCAGGTGGTTGGAGTACAGATACTCGACCGAGACCCGGTTGAAAAAGGTCGTGCTCAGGGGATCATAGGCGACCACGAACAGCGGCTGAACCAAGCCGC
>JAGWBB010000091.1:0-10685 GCA_021296095.1 Desulfurellaceae bacterium
TCAGCGGCAGGCGGGCATGACCTTGTCGGCAAACAGCTCCATCGAACGCCTGACCGTGGCGTGGTCAAGCAGCCCGCCCTGGTTGAAGTAGCAGATAAACTCGCTGGTCTGGAATTCTTCCCGCAGCGCCGTGACCCGCTCAATACAGTAGGCCGGGTCGCCAAACACCCCGCCGATTTTCTCAACCCCCTCGTACGACACCCGCTCAAGGCGCTCCTGGAGCTGTTGGTACGCCTCATAGCTCTTGATCGTCCCCCCGGCCAGAGGTTTCACCACCTGGCTGGCCATCTTAAAAAAGTGCATCAGACTCTCTTCGCACTCCTGGCGCGCCTGAGCCCGGCTGTCCGACACATGGACCGGGAAGGCCAGCGCAATGTCCTGCTTGACCCCGGCCGGCAGCGTGTCACGGTGCACGGCCAGATACTCGCGCAGCTTGTCGGGTGGATTGATCAGGGGCGAGGCAAAGATCGGCAGGCCCTGTTTGCCGGCCAGGGCAAAGGTATCGGGGCTGTTGGCGGCGATCCGAATCGGCGGATAGGGCTTCTGGATCGGCTTGGGCGTCAGGGTCAGGTCGCTGACCTGAAAATACTTGCCCTGATAGGTCAGCGTATCGCTCGTCCAGGCCTTGAGGATGGCGTCCAGGCATTCCTCAAAGCGCTCCCGACTCTCCTCCTGGGGCACGTTGTAGCCTGAGAAATACACCGGTGCGGCTCCCCGTCCGACCCCGAACTCCAGACGGCCGCCGCTGAGCACATCGGCCGTGGCCGCATCCTCGGCCATTTTGACCGGGCTATGCAGGGGCAGCAGCGTCACCGCAGTACCGAGTCGGATGCGCTTTGTGCGTTGGGCCGCAGCCGACAGCACCATCAGCGGAGAGGGCAGACACGAGATTCCGGGCATGAAGTGGAGTTCGCCCAGCCAGGCCGTATCCAGTCCCAACGCGTCGCCCAGTTCGATCTGGGCCAGGATATCGGCATAGCGCTGGCTGTCCGATTGCCAGTCGGCCCGCGGCAGTTGGTCAAAAAATCCAAAGCGCATGTTCTCCTCCTTGATGTGTCAGCGGGCGCATAGCCCTAGGTCCGCAAGCGCGCATACACGTCACCCGAAGCGCTGTCCGGGGGCAGGCTCTTGAGCTGAGCCGCCATGGCATCGGGGCTGAGCCACGAGGCCGACTGCAAATGGTAGGATTCGCCCAGGGCGGCCGGTTTCCAGTTAAACGCATACGCTCCCAGCTCGCCCAGGCGCGCAATACAGCCCAGCGCGGTCTCCAGGGCGGCCGGAATATACTCAAAGGACAGGGCCGGCAGCGGCTGGGACAGACCGCGCAGCACCTCCAGTTCGTATCCCTCAACGTCAATCTTGCAAAACGCCGGCCTGCCGTACTCGACGATCAGGCGATCAAGCGTAGTGACCGACACGCTGACGCTGGTATCCCAGCGCACCCAGGCAAAGGACTCGATGCGCTGGACCGTGTCGATCCATTCCCGCGACAGGCTGCTCACCGTCGGGGTGCGTTGGCTCACATGCAGGGCCTGGGTGCCGGGGACTGCGCCGACCGCCTGTTCGACCAGGGTGATGGACGGATGACGGCCGTAGCAGAGCTTCAGAAAACGCATACACGCGGGCTGCGGCTCAACCCCGACCACCCGCGCGCCCAGGCGCGACCAGACCCGCAGCTGGTTGCCAACGTGGGCGCCAATGTCAAAGCACAGGTCACCGGCCTGGATGAACTGGGCGTAGAAACGGGCCAGCTGGCGGCTGCGAAAGGGAATCGCGTAATACATGAGCAGCGAGCGCAGCAGGCCCAGCTGCCCCGCATCCAGACCGAAGTGCATCCTGGTGTCCTCATTTTCTCCTGATACCCACCCGAGTCGGGATCAGGACTGCCAGCGGGCGCAGGCCGCCTATCCCCGTGCGCCCTGCTCGGCCAGCTCAATCGGTTCCGGAACAACCAGAAAATACAATACCAGGGCCGCGATCAACAACACCCCGGCAATGACCAGAAACGGCAGCGACCAGTCTCCGGTCGCCGCCACCAGAAAGCCGGCGCTCATCGGTCCGAAGATACCGGCAAAATTGCCCGCCCCATTCATCACTCCGGAAATTGTCCCGGTCTGTTTGGCGTCCAGCTCGAGCGGCACCGCCCAGCAGGCGCCGCCACCCAGGTTGGCCAGATACATGTACAGGGTGATACACACGACCGACACCGCCGCCCACGGCACCAGCGCGGCGGCCACAATCATCGGCACGCCCAGCAGGGTACACAGCGCCGGCGCCCGGGCTCGGGCAAAGCGCTTGCTGAAACCGCGCCGCAGCAGGACATCCGAGAGCGTCCCGCCGCTGATCGCTCCGACAAAACCGGCCACCGTCGGCAGCATACCCAGCCAGCCCATGGTCTGCATGGAAAAGCCGCGCGCGTGTACCAGATAGGTCGGCAGCCACAGGATCACCATCCACAGGCCGTAGACCATGCACAGATAGCCGAACGACAGCCACAGCACCTGGGGAGACCGCAGCACCGTGCGCAGCGAGCCGCCGGTCTGGGGACGCTCGGCCAGACTGGCCTCAATCTCCTCGCGCTCGGCTTGGCTGATCCGTGGGTGCTCGGCCGGGCTGTTGGTCGCAAACAGCAGCCACACCAGCAGCCACACGCCGCCCAGCACGGCGTTAAAGTAAAAGACCGCCGGCCAGGAAAAGCTCAGCACGATCCAGGTGGTGACCGGATAGGCCAGGGCCTGTCCCAGGTGGGCGCCGGACAGGCTCACGGTCAGCGCCCGGCCGTACTCGTGGCGCGGAAACCAGCGCGAGGCTAGCGCGGCGTAGGACGGGAAACTGACCGCCTCGAACAGGCCAACGCTGAAGCGGATGGCCAGCATCAACCCAAAGGCCAGCGCGCCGAGCGGCGTCAGAGCGGTGAACACGGAAAAGCCGATGCACGCCACGGCCAGCACCCGGCAGGTGTTCCAGCGGTCGGCCAACATGCCGCCGGGAATCTGCAACAGCGTGTAGCCGATGAGAAAGGCCGAAAATATCAGACCGAAGCGGGCTTCGTCCCAGCCCAGCGCGAGCATCATGACCGGAGCGGCGACTGAGATATTGACCCGGTCGGCATAGTTGATCATGCTGCCGCTGGCCAGCAGTCCAACCAGCCGGTAGCGAACGGGCCAAGCCATAGTCTGCCTCCTTTTTACCCTGCACAGTCAGCCGGGGATGCGCGACAGCGCAGACGCTCGAATCCTACTCCAAGTCGGCAGGCACGGTCAAAGGAAAATGAACGCCGACCGAGCCTGGAACCAGATTTCTCAGGTTGACAATAAAATCCATAAGGTTGACAATATATTGCGGAAAGGTTGACAAAGGAGACGAAAAAGACAATGCCAGGGACACGGGAGAGAGGCCGAGCAATTCGGCACTTCATTCTTGGGCAAGTTGACTCGAATCGTAAGGGTATCGCTCACCTGACCGCCACCCATTTCAATATCTCTCGTCAAGCCGTCAATAAACATCTCCACCGTCTTGTGAGAGAGGGACTCCTGACTGTCGAGGGAACGACCCGCAACCGTGGCTACGCGCTGGCGGTCCTGGATCAAAAGTCCATATTTGTTCCATTAACCAGCACGACAGCAGAGGATCACGTATGGCGGGAGAAGATTGCACCTCTGCTCTCAGACCTCCCTCGGAGGGCCAGAGATATTTGGCAGTATGGCTTTACGGAAATGCTGAACAACGCGATTGACCACTCTTCGGGCACGAGCGTGCACGTCACCATTGAGCGGACAGCCCTGTCAGTCAAAATGGATCTCATGGACGACGGAGAAGGCATCTTCCGCAAGATTCAGAGAGAGTTGAACTTGTTTGACGAACGACACTCCGTGCTCGAATTAGCGAAGGGGAAGCTGACGACGGACCCCGACCACCACACGGGTGAAGGGATTTTCTTTACCTCACGGATATTTGACGAGTTTTACATTCGCTCTGGTGAGGTTTTCTTCTCGCACCAAAATCCCAAAGACGAAGATTGGATTTTAGAAGCACCGGCAAGACCGGGAACAGCGGTCTTCCTGACGTTAAGCAATGCTACCGAGAGGACAACCAAAGAGGTCTTCGACGAATTTGCCTCGGGCGAAGACTACGGGTTTTCAAAGACCGTTGTTCCTGTCGGCTTGGTTCGGTACGGAGACGAAGCGTTAATATCGCGCTCGCAGGCTAAACGTTTGTTGACACGATTTGAGCGGTTCCGCACTGTCATTTTAGATTTTGAAGGCATCGAGCAGATTGGGCAGGGATTTGCTGACGAAGTGTTTCGAGTCTTCGCACAGGAGCATCCGGACATTGAACTCGTGCCAATCAAGGCAAACGCTCAAGTCCGAGCCATGATCGGGCGGGTAAGCAGCGGGCGATAAAGGCTGACAGCCGGTACGCGGGACGGTTAGCGGGGAGTCATATCCAGGCGCTGGGAACCGGACCGATCTCTTGCTTCCGGTTCACAGACGCAGTAGTAACGGAGAAGACTCAACCAGACCAGTAACGTCGTTTCGACCATGTACGTATCAACATTATAAGGAGGGCGAGACATGGCAGAATTTGATGTGGTGATCAAAGACGGGACGATCATTGATGGCACCAAGGTGCCGCGCTACCGCGCCGACCTGGGGATCAAGAACGGCAAGGTGGCCAAGATCGGCCGGCTGCAAGCCAGCGATGCGACTCGGGTCATTGACGCCAGCGGGCTGATTGTCGCCCCGGGCGCGATCGATCTGCATACCCACTACGACGCCCAGATCCACTGGGACCCCTACTGCACGATCGGCAGCTGGCACGGAATTACGTCGGTGACGCTGGGTAATTGCGGCTTCGGCTTTGCTCCGCTGCGGGCGCAGGATGCCGAGCGGGCGATGCTGGCCCTGTCGCGCAACGAGGCGATTCCGCTCGAACCCATGCAGGTCTCGATCAAGGTGGACTGGGAGACCTTTCCCCAGTACATGGACCGCCTCGAACGGCTGCCCCTGGGGGTCAACATCTCGCAGCTGTTTCCGATTTCGCCGGCCGTGGCGTATGAGATGGGTGGCTTCGACGAGGCCAAAAAACGGCTGCCGAACGACAAGGACATGGAGCGCATCCTGCACCATTTCCACGGGGCGATGCAGGCCGGCGCCGCCGGCTGGTCGACCCAGCGCCTGATCTCGCGCGGTGCCCTGCAGCGCGACTATGACGGCACGCCGATGATTTCGGACATTCTGCCCGAGGATTTCTATCTGACCATGGCCCGCGAGCTGGGCAAGAGCGGCGGCGACGGCTTCATCCAGATCACCCAGTCCACGGTCGAGGCCGACCAGTCGGCCTTTGGCACTCAGGGCGATATTGACTTCAGCGCCCAGATGGCCTCGGAGAGCGGCTGCTCGGTGCTGTTCAACGCCATCGTGGTCAACGACCGTTTTCCCGAAGTCCACCAGGCCCAGCTGCAGCGCATTGCCGAGCATAACGCCGAGGGCCGGCGGGTACTGGGACAGGGCCTGACCACCCGGATGCCGGCTCGGCTGACCCTGGAGGACTGGAACCTGTTTGACGACAGCGAGGCCTGGCGCAACGCCACGGTCGGCACCGTTGAGGAGCGCAAAGCCAAGCTGTCCGACCCGCAGATGCGCAAGGCGCTCCAGCAGGACTTCGACAGCCCGAAATCGAGCGACTTTCTGTTCGGTGAGCTGCCCAAGTTCATCGCCCGCAAGGTGCGCCACCCGGGCCTCAAAGACAAGTACGAGGGGCTGTCGATCTCCCAGATTGCCGAGCGGGAGAACAAACACCCGATTGACGCCATGCTCGACCTGTCGGTCGCCGACGACCTCAGGACCGAGTGGGCCGGCCCGGTCACCGCAGCCAAGGTGGAAAACTTCAAGGAGCTGATGGAGTCCCCCTATGTGCTGCCCGGCGTGTCGGACGGCGGGGCACACGTCAAGTTCATCACCCCGTCCATCTATCCGACCGAGGTCCTGGCCTGGATGTCGCGCGATGCCGGGCTGCTGAGCCTGGAGGAGGCCCACTTTCGGCTGAGCGGGCTGATGGCCTGGGCGTCGTGCATCAAGGATCGGGGCACCCTGCGCGAGGGCAATGCCGCCGATATCATGATTTACGATCTGGACAAGCTGAACGCCCTACCCGACGAGATCGTCCACGATCTGCCGGCCGGCGAGTGGCGGCGGGTGCAGCGAGCCGAGGGCTATCGCTACATCATGGTCAACGGCGAGCCGATCTTTGAGGACGGCGACTGCACCGGAGCGACTCCGGGCAAACTGCTGCGCGGCGGCCAGGCGCGCTAATCTGGACCTGAGAGGATCGGTCGGATTCTCTCAAACCGATCCCCGGGGAACTCGCGTCCCCGGGGAAGGAGGAACGCTATGGATATGACGCAACGGCTTGACCCGGAACTGGCAGCCCCGCTGGACGCCTGGCTCAAGGCCACCGGCGGCGGAATCAAGCTGCACGACATCCCGGCCGCGCGACGCATGATGGACGAGTTGATTGCCGCCCAAATGGCCAAAGTGCCGCCGATTGAGGGGATCAACTCCGAGGATCATCAGGCACCCGGTCCTGAGGGTGATCCTGATGTCTTCGTCCGGGTCTACCAGCCGACCGACCGGCCGGACAGCCTGCCCGCTCTACTGTGGATTCACGGCGGTGGCTACGTCCTGGGCAGCGTTGAGCGGGACGACTTCCTGGCCAAGCATCTGGCCAGGGTCGGGCAGTGTGTGGTGGCTTCGGTCGAGTATCGGCTGGCCCCCGAGCATCCCTTCCCGGCTCCGGTCGAGGACTGCTATGCCGCCCTCAAGTGGCTGGCGGCCCACAGCGACGATTTCGGGCTGGATCGGTCACGAATCGCCATTGGCGGAGCGAGCGCGGGCGGGGGACTGGCGGCCGGCCTGGCCCTGCTGACCCGCGACCGGGCCGAGGTCGAGCTGAGCTTTCAGCTGCTGATCTATCCGATGATTGACGACCGCAATATCGCCGCCGCCAACCAGACGCTGCCGGATACCTTTGTGTGGAGTCGCCAAAACAACCTGATGGGCTGGCGGGCCTACCTCGGTCACGAGCCGGGCGGGCCGGACGTGTCGCCATATGCCGCAGCCGCGCGGGCGACCGACCTGAGCGGCCTGGCGCCAGCTTATATTCCGGTTGGCGACCTTGACCTGTTCCTGGACGAAAACGTGAGCTACGCGCAACGGATGCTGGCGGCCGGCGTGCCCACCGAGCTGCACGTCTACCCGGGCGGCTTTCACGGCTTTAACGGGTTTGCGCCCGGTGCCGAGATCTCACAGCGCTTCAACACCGAGCGCGACAAGACCCTGAGGCGCATGCTTCACCGCTAACCGCGACCATCCGTCCCGCCTGCCAGAGCAGGTGGGGACGGATGGAGCCGGCTCTCATATTCGCTCGATAATCGACGCAATCCCCATCCCGCCACCAATACACATGGTGACCAGTCCGGTGGTTTTATCCTGACGCTCAAGCTCATCAAGCACGGTGCCGACCAGCATGCTGCCCGTCGCGCCGAGCGGGTGGCCGAGGGCAATCGCCCCGCCGTTGACGTTGACCTTGTCCGGGTCGATGTCGCAGTCTTTCATGACCTTGAGCGGCACCGCAGCAAACGCCTCGTTGATCTCGACCAAATCAATATCGTTGATCGTCATACCGGCTTTCTTCAGCACCCGTCGGGTAGCCGGGACCGGCGCCGTCAGCATGATGATCGGCTCGGCTCCGGCCGTTGCCGTGGCCACAATCCGGGCCCGCGGCTTCATGCCGTGACTGCGGGCGTATTCGGGTGAGGCCAGGAGCAGTGCCCCCGCCCCATCAACGATACCGGAAGAGTTCCCGGCGTGGTGGACGTGCTCGACGTGGTCAAGCTCGGTGTAGCGCGACAGGGCTTTCTGGTCGAAGCTCAGCGTATCGCCCTTTTGCACGTATTTACCGAGTTCGGCGAACGACGGCGGCAGGCCAGACAGCCCCTCCAGGGTCGTACTCGGGCGTGGGTATTCGTCGTGTTCGAGCACGACCTCGCCCTCGGCATTCCGCACCGGAACCAGGCTCTTGGTGAGGCGGTCCTCTTTGTGAGCCCGGACATAGCGCTGTTGGCTCGACACGGCAAACCGGTCGCAGTCCTCACGGCTGAAGCCCTCGAGGGTAGCGATCAGGTCGCCCGAAATACCCTGCTGGACCAGCGGATGGAGCCGCCGCAGCTTTCGATTATGCCCGTCGATACCGCCCCGGTCGGCGTTCATCGGCACGCGGGACATGGATTCCACCCCGCCGGCAACGACCAGGTCTTGCTCGCCGGACTTGATGCCCATGGCCGCAAAGTTGACCGCCTGCTGACCCGAGCCGCAGAAGCGGTTAATCGTCACCCCGGTGGAATCGTTGGGCCACTCCGCAGCCAGCACCGACATGCGGGCGATACACATGGCCTGGTCGCCGTAGGCGGTGACACACCCGACCAGCACGTCTTCGACATCCAGCGGATTGAGCTGATTGCGGTCCTTGATGGCATTCAGCGCCTGCGCCATCAGTTCCTGGGGATGAATCTCGGCCAGCGCTCCATTTTTTTTGCCCCGTCCGCGCGGGGTCCGAACTGCGTCAATAATCCAGGCTTCGCCCATGGCGTCCTCCATACGTTTTGTCTCGAACACGGCGGCGAACTCTCCAGCCCGCCGATAACGGTGAGTGATATTCAGACAATCCCTCCGCGCCGCTCCTCCGTCCGCAGGTAGAGAAGTCCTGATGCCGAGCGGCACGAGGACAGGGCGGTAACAGGCGCGGTGGGTTCTGGCTCAGTGTGGCGTAAGCGCCATCGCCATCATGACCGACTCTTCGATTTTGGCGATCACGCGACCGACTTCGCGGCCGATCAGATCCATCTTGCGGAGCTGCTCAATCCGGGGCATCGACCGCTCGATCTCTCGCTCGGAAAATATGTCGCGCAGGAAGTCGCAGGCGTCGACCAGACAGATGAGGGCGATATCCCTGGGGTCTGGGGTATCGTCGGACAGCAGCGCGTCCTCAATCCGCAGTTTGACCTCGCGTTCGACACGGCCGTCAATCGTCGGATAGCGCCGCGAACGAAAGACCCACAGGAACCGCTCGTCCTGGGACTCCAGAATGCCGCCCTCAATCAAACTCGTCAGCGCCTGCCTGCGGATTTCGGTTGTCCCCTGCCCGGCCAGTGTCTCCAGCCAGCTCTTGGTATCCTTTGTCTCGTCGGAATCCGCGAGAAGCGCCAGGACCCGGTCGAGCATGGGGGTGCCGGTCGGCGTTCGGTCGAGAAGCACCAGTTGCTCGGGATCGGTGTCGATGCGGTTGGCAAAGGCCAAGTCCATCAGCACCGCTCCGGCCAGGACATGTTCCACGGAGCCCCCACGGATCGGCAGGAACAGGCCGTCGTCATCGAGCATCAACAGCATGATCTCTTCGGCGAATGTCAGCATGACCCGTCCTCAGGACTCGACCGCCAGGGCGGCTTCGCGGGTGTCGTAGTGATCGAGTATGGTCAGGAACCCGCTGACCTCCATGACTGCTTTACACGCGGCCTGAAGTGCACAGACCGCCAACTTGCCGCCCTCCTGCTGGCATTTTTTGGCACCAACCAGCACGGCCCGCAGGCCGGCGCTGCTGATGTACTCCATCTTGCCGCAATCGAGCAGCAGACGGGTATTGCCACGGCCGACGATCTCCGAAATGCGAGTCTCCAGCTCGGGCGCGCTAAAGCCGTCAACACGCCCGTCGAGCGCAACAATGACCACCGAACCTTCTGTTTGCTCTTCAATTTCCATGGGACAGCCTTTCTTTTCGATCCCGATGAGACGACTCCGTTTCCGTGCCAGGCGGCACGGAAACCTGCTTGCTACGGAAAGATAGAACTAGCACGGCAACCGGGACACGGCAAGCCGTCGCCAAGGTGCCATGAGGGGGTCTCTCGGGGGCAATCCGGAAGCTTGGCGAGACGCGTAATTACTGGCAGAATGGCCCGGACTCGGGTTTCTGCACACCGACGTGTTCTCGCTCCGGGGAGAGGAGAAAAGACCGGGAAGACCTGGGCAGGAACCTCACATTCAGTCAAAGAGGGAGACGCATATGCACGACGGAATTCTATCGGGACTGCGGGTTATCGACTGCGGAACCTATGTCGCCGGGCCGGCCTCGACGACGATCATGTCGGACTTCGGGGCCGAGGTGTTGAAGATCGAGCGACCCCAAGGCGGGGATCTCTACCGCTCCATGTCTGATCTACCGGGATTTGCCCAGGCGGACCTCAACTGGGGCTGGATTCTGACCAGCCGGAATAAGAAGAGCGTCGCCCTGGACCTGGCCTCACCCCAGGGCCGGGACGTTCTCATTCGTCTGGTCAAGACCGCCGACGTGTTTGTCACCAACTACCAGCACCCGCTGCTCGACAAATTCCGGCTGACCTGGGATCACCTGCAACCCGAGAACGAGCGGCTCATTTACGCCCACCTGACCGGCTACGGCGACACGGGTGAGGATGCTGACGCGCCGACTTTTGACGCGCTGGCGTATTGGGCTCGCTCGGGCCTGATGATGAGCGTCGTAGGCATGGACGGCACGCCCGGCGGCCCACGCCCGGGCATGGGCGATCACCCGACCTCGGTGTCGCTGTTCGGCGCCATCATGCTCGGCCTGTA
>JAGWBB010000091.1:10706-20513 GCA_021296095.1 Desulfurellaceae bacterium
CTGCTGGCCAGCGGCGCCTGGGCCAACGCCTGCGACTTGCAGGCCAAATTCTGTAACGCCACGTTTCCGGAACGCCGCAGCGACGGCACGCCTCCCAACCCGCTGGCGGCCGGCTATCGGAGCCGTGACGGCAAAGCCTTTCTGGCCGTCCTGCTCGACCCGGACAAGGAATTTCCCAATCTGTGCAAGGCGCTCGGTCAGCCAGAGCTGGCGACCAGCCCGCTGTTTGCAACCAACGAGGCCAGAACGGAGAATGCGGCTGCCTTGTTTGCCATTTTACAAGGCCAGTTCGAATCGCGGGATCTCGACGAATGGCGGGTACTGTTCAAGCAGGCCGACATCAAATGGGCCCCCCTACCACTGCGCGACGAGGTGGTCGGAGATCCGCAGATGCGGGCAGCCGGGGCGTTTGTCGAGATGGAGTATCCCGGCCACGGCCAGCTGACGACCATCAACAGCCCCATTTTCACCAGCGCCGGTGACAAGCGCACGCCGACTGCTGCGCCGCAGCTCGGCGATCATACCAGTGAGATACTCCGCGATCTGGGCTATGACGACGCGGCCATTGCCGCGCTGGTGCACGACGGGGTAGCGGCCATAGGTGACTAGCGCGGTTCACGTTAGGCTGTAGTCCTGCCGTTCCGCCCTCGTCATGCCGGCTGTGATCCGGCATCCATGCTTCGACTTCGCTCCGCTACGCTCAGCACGAACGGGAGGCCGTTAGTCCTGAGCGTCAGGCGCAGCGCGCCTGAAGTCGAAGGGCGACACAGCATCGTGAAGTGCTCTAGTTGGCACATCCGGTCCTGCTATGGCCCACAAGGCGGCCACGGTGCATGGCGTTGGCCGCTCAGTCCCCGAGCTGGCCGATACCCCAGCGGATGCCACGGCGCAGCAACTCGTAGTACACCGGCGAGTCCCACGAACAGCGCTCGACGCTGCACACCGGCATGAGCGGCTGCATGTCGTATTTTCCGCGACAGTGACCGAGCGTCAGATACAGCACCTGGCCCTGGCCGTAGGGGTGCAGGTAGAGTTGCGGCCGTGGCTCGTCATTGCCCAGGCTTTCACGCACATAGCCCACCGACCGGTCGGTGTAGCGCGACTCCAGCAGGGTGTGGACCTCGCCGTAAAACTCGCAGTAATAGGGTTCGTCCTGGACCTCAAAGGGCTCGATGCCGCGCACCAGCGGATGGCTCGGGTCGGCTACGGTCACCCGAATGGGCTGGATGGGCGGGTGGGACACAAAGTGGTTGCCCAGCATGTCGGGCAGGGCCGGCGCCTTGCGGGGCGTATCGACCTTGCCCGGAATCACGACGCCGTCGGTTTCGATGGACTCGCCCACAAACTCCAGCATGGCGCTCGTGCCGTGCAGGCCAAACCAGCGGCCGCCCTGGTCGAGGAAGCGCCCCAGCGCGTCCTGCTGCTCGGCGGTCGGACACACGTCGCAGGTGTAGGTCAGCAGCAGCCGGGACTGGGCAATCGCCTCGACATCCCGGTAGTCTTCGGCCACCCGGACCACCACGTCCTCGTGTTCGGCCAGCAGCGTGAGCAGCTCGAGCCGGGCGAAGTTGGTGTCGTGATACTTGGCGTTGCAGATGAGATACACGTCGATACGGGTGTCGTCGGACATGCCGGCCTCCCATGCCTAGGCGTAATGGCTGCGCCGCTTGACGGCCAGCTCGCGCTCCAAATAGAAGATGTCCATTCTGTCCCAGCCGTCGTCTTTTTTCACAAACTTATGGCCGCGCAGGGTCGTGGCCACGATGCCCAGGTCTGGTCGACCGGGATAGTCGCGCCGGTCACGAATCTCGGTCGAGGCAAAAATCGTATCGCCGACAAACACCGGGCCGGTGTGCCGACCGGTGACATAGACGATATCGCCGACGGCGTTATCGGCCACATCCGGGCAGGACAGACCCAGACACAGGTTAAACGCCAGGCCGCCGTACACGATCAGCCGGCCGCCGATATATTTGTCCGGGTTCTGGTCGATCAGGTGCTGGTTGGTGTGGACCTGCGAGGTGTTGTCGAGCATGGCGGTGAGGTCCATGTGGGCGGCGGTCACGGTCCGGCCACGCGAGTGCTCGATGGTCTGGCCGGGCGACAGATCCTCGAAGTAGGTATCGGCGTTGCTCAGATGCACCAGCTCGCGGTACTCCCGGTCCGCGTCGTAGGTCGGCACGCCCAGCGCACACGGCACGTCGGGCAGGCTCGCCAGCTCACCGGCCTCAACCGGCGCCGCAATATCGTCCTTCCATATCTGGACCTTGCGCCGCAGGGTCAGCACAACCTCCTCGTGCTGGTTGTGGCCGGTGGTCTGGACATGCACCACCCCCCGGTCCGGGTCGCGCGACGAGGGGGTGAGACCGATGACGCGGGTCTCGACCTCGATCGTATCGCCGATATGGACGGGCACGCCAAAGCGCATGTCCTGATACTCGAGGTTGGCCCGGGCGTTCTCCGAGATATCCTCAACGCTCTGGCTGAAGACGATGTTCATGACCAGGCCCGGCGGGGCGACCAGGCCGCGATAGCCGTAGCGGGTGGCGTAGCGCAGGTTTTTGGACAGCGGGTTGGTGGTCATGCCGAACTCGGTGAAGGCGTTGAACAGGCCCTCGGTGAGCGTCTTGCCGACCTTGTGGCGAAAGTGTTGCCCGGCTCGAAAGTCTTCCAGAAAATTGCCGCGTTTCTTGCGTATCGGCATGCTCAGTAGCCCATCGTGGACAGGAATTCCTGCAGGCTGCGGGTGGTCAGGTGCAGATACATGTTGTGCTTTTTCTGATTGCCCAGGGTATCCGACGGCTGGCCGCTGTAGTTATGGCCGGGAAACAGGACGGTCTCGTCGACCAGTTTCGACAGGGTCTGCAGGCTGTGGTACATGTCTTCCGGGCTGCTGCCGGGCAGGTCGATGCGGCCGCACGAGTTGATGAACAGCGTATCCCCGGCCACCAGGTTGTGGCCGATCAGAAAACACTGTGAGCCCGGGGTGTGGCCGGGCGTGTGGATGAAGGTGACCTCAAGGCTGCCGACCGTGGTCGTATCGCCGCCCTCGACCTTGACCAGGTCGGAGTCGGACAGGCCGGCGATGCGGTTCAGGAATTCAGCCTCGGCCTTGTGAACATAGACCTTGGCCTTGACCTGTTCCAACAGCTCGGCCGCGCCCTGAATATGGTGGCCGGAAAACTCGCCGCCCAGATGATCCTGATGGTAGTGGGTGACGAGCGCCTTGCTGATCGTGTAGCCGTCCTCTTGGGCGACATTAACCAGGGCCGGAATATCCCAGGCCGCGTCAATCACCAGCGCCTCGCGGGTGTCCGGGTCGCCGATGAGATAGGCGAAGTTCTGCATCGGCCCGATTTCGATCTGCTTGAAATAGATACGCGCTTCAGCCATGGCTCGGCCTTTCGTGGGTCAGGTCTGGCGGGTCTTGCTCACCCGCTTGGTCCGGTCGTGGCCGCGCAAGCCGCGCTCCCACAGATACTCCGGCTCGCCCAGATGGGTGCTCACCCAGCGCGACAGCACGAACAGCAGGTCGCTCAGGCGGTTGACATATTTGAGCGGCCAGGGGCTCAGGTCTTCCTCGCGCGACAGTCGCACGATATCGCGCTCGGCCCGCCGACACACGGTCCGCGCCTGGTGCAGAAAGCCACCGACCTTGCCGCCACCGGGCAGGACAAACGAGTTGAGCGCTTGCAGGTCTTTCTGCAGCCGATCAATCATCCGCTCCAGAGCCCGGACCTCGCGCTGACCGACCCGAAACATGCCCTCGTAGGAAAAATCCGACGGCGTGGCCAGCTCGCTGCCCAGGTCAAACAGCTGGTTTTGCAGCCGGCGGAAGATTTTATCCAGCTCCTTGGACGCTTTGAGGTCGTCCTTGAGATCGTCGTTGAAGACCCGGGCCAGTCCCAGGACGGCGTTCAGTTCATCGACCGTGCCGTAGGCCTCGACCCGCGCGGCGTCTTTGGCGACTTGCTGACCGCCGACCAGCTTGGTCAAGCCGGCGTCGCCGCTGCGGGTGTAGACCTTGGTGATGCGAATAGCCATTACACGCCAAGGCGCCGTTTCAGCGAGTCGTGTTCCTGCCACATGGCCTGCGGCATGCGATCCCCGAACTGGGTGAAGAACTCCTTCTGGCCCTCCGTGGCGTGCTTCCAGCCCTCACGGTCGACCGACAGGAGTTCTGCCATGGTCTCGGGTGTCACGTCCAGCCCGCTGGTGTCGATGTCTTTGGGATAGGGCAGGTAGCCGATCTCGGTTTCGCGCGCCTCGACCTCGCCGTGGACGCGGCTCAGCACCCAGCGCAGGGCGCGCAGGTTTTCCCCGAAGCCGGGCCACAGGTATTCGAGGTTTTCGGACATGCGGAACCAGTTGACGCGGAAAATCTTGGGCGGGTTGGCGATCCGCGTACCCATATCCATCCAGTGCCCGAAATAGTCGCCCATGTTGTAGCCGCAGAAGGGCAGCATGGCCATGGGATCACGCCGGATCACCCCGACCTTGCCGGTGGCCGCAGCGGTCGTCTCGGACGCCATGGTCGAGCCCAGAAAGACGCCGTGCTGCCAGTTCAGGGACTGGAACACCAGGGGGATCAGGCCGGCCCGCCGGCCGCCGAACAGGATGGCCGAAATCGGCACGCCCTGGGGGCTTTCCCACTCCGGCGACATAACCGGACACTGCCGCGCCGGGGTGGTGAAGCGTGAGTTCGGATGGGCGGCCTTGGTCTCGCTCGACGGGCTCCACGGTCGGCCCTGCCAGTCCAGGGCTTCAATCGGAGCCGGGCCGTCCATGCCTTCCCAGTAGGGGCAGCCGTCCGGGGTCAGGGCCACGTTGGTGAACAGCGAGTTTGAGTCGACCGTTGCCATCATATTGGGGTTGGTGTGGGAGTTGGTGCCCGGCGCCACGCCAAAAAAGCCGGCCTCCGGGTTGATCGCCCACAGGCGCCCGTCGGGGCCGATATTCATCCACGAGATATCGTCGCCGACCGTCCAGACCTTATAGCCGTGCTGGCTGGCCGAGGGGACCAGCATGGCCAGATTGGTCTTGCCGCACGCGCTCGGAAAGGCGGCCGCGATATAGGTCGTGCGACCGCTGGGCTCTTCGATCCCGATAATCAGCATGTGCTCGGCCAGCCAGCCCTCTTCGCGCGCCATATAGCTGCCCAGCCGCAGGGCAAAGCACTTTTTGCCCAGCAGGGCGTTACCGCCATAGCCGGAGCCGACCGACCAGATGGCCCGCTCTTCCGGGAAGTGCATGATATAGCGCCGGTCGGGACTCAGGTCGCCCAGCGAGTGCAGCCCCTTGACATAGGTGTCGGACGAGCCGAGGCGGTCCAGCGCGGCCTGACCCATGCGGGTCATGATCCGCATGCTGGCGGCCACATACGGGCTATCGGTGATTTCCACCCCCAGCTGGCTGTAGGGCGAGGCTTGCGGGCCCATGATGTAGGGCACCACATACATCGTGCGGTCTTTCATTGAGCCGGCAAACAGGGCGCCGGCGGTGTCTTTGGCCTGGGCCGGTGGCATCCAGTTGTTGTTCGGACCGGCGTCTTCCTGCTTGGCGGTATTGACAAAGGTCAGGTGTTCGGTGCGGGCCACGTCGTTGGGATCGCTGCGGTGCAGGTAGCAGTCGGGGTACCTTTTACGGTTCAGCTCAAGCAGGGTACCGGACTCGATCATCTCTTCGATCAGACGCTGGTTTTCCTGCTCGGAGCCGTCGCACCAGTGGATACGTTTGGGTTTGGTGTGGGCGGCGGTTTCTTCAACCCACTGTTCTAAGGGTGTTGGCATGAAGCGTGTCCTCTCTTGCTAGGGCTTGGCGATATGCGGGAGGGGTGCGGAAAAGTCCTTGTATCCAGCGAGTTCGGGGGCGTCAAGATAGGAGACCATGAGACGGCCGCTGAGGCGAAACCTGACAGCTGGAGCAGGAACAAAGGGCGGCTTATTGGGGCGTGCGTTCGGGGCGACAGCGCTCCAGGATGATCTGTTTGAGCTTCTCCGGGTCGAGCGGTTTTTTGAACACGACCTCCTGCAAACCTTCGAGCTTGCTGCGCTTGATGACGTGGTCCTTGTCAAAGAAGTAGGCCGTCATCAGGACGACCGGGGTGTCAGGAAAACGCTCCCGGACTTCCATATACAGGTCATAGCCGTCCAGGTCGGGCATGACCACGTCGCTGAGGACGATATCGACCGTTTTGTAGGTCAGGATATTCAGCGCCGGCAGGCCGCCGGTGGCGACTTCGACCTGCGCGCCGTCCTCCTGCAAGACATCCCGCAGCGAGTAACACACGCCCAGATCGTCATCGACGACCAGAATCGTCAGACCGGCCAGCTCCTGGCCGGCGGCTTTCTGATGGCTGTGGTGGGGGGCGATAATCTGCTCGTCGCGGCCCAGGTCGGCCATGCGCGAGCCGTGCAGGTACTCGGTGGTATCGTAGCGCTCGCCGTGGGCCATCTCGTCAATCCGGCCAATGATCGTCCGAATCTTCAGCAACTCGCGCTGGATGGACTCCACCCGCTCTTCCTGGACGACGTATTCTTCGTCGGAAAAAACCTGGGCCATATGTTTATCCAGGACATCCAGGTTGTTGAACACGATCTCCAGCGGATTGTTGATCCGGTGGGCCAGACCGACCGCCAGCTCGCCCAGGGTGGCCAGCTGGTCGCGGCGGCGGATGTCGCGCAGATCCTTGATAAAGCCGACCGAGCCGACCTGATAGCCCTCGCTATCATAGATCAGCGAGCCGGAGATGGAGGCCGGAATGTGCTCGCCGTTTTTACACACCAGGGTGGTTTCGAAGTTTTTGATCTTGCCCGTGCCGCCGTTGTCTTCGCTCTGCATGGCCTCCATGACGCGACGGGCTTCCTCGAGGTTGGGGTAGATGGTCGGCCACACCCGCTTGCCGTGAATCTCGGCCGAGGTGTAGCCCAGGGTTTGCTGGGCGCCGTCGTTGTAAAAGACGATCTGGCCCTTGCGGTCCACCGCGATGATGATATCGAGCGAGCTTTCGACCAGCCGCTCGAAATATTCCGGGGGCAGGTGGATCTCGCGCAGATCGCGGTGGAAGCCAATCGAGCCGATTTCCTGGCCCTCTTCGTCATAGATCAGCGCACCGGAGAACGACACCGGGATGTGTTCGCCGTTCTTGGCCACGAGTGTGGTCTCAAAGTTTTTGACCGTGCCTTTTTCGCCGAACTCCTCGCCGCGCAGGGCTTCCAGGACTCGCCGGGCTTCGGTCAAATCGGAGTACAGCATGACCCGCTGGCCACGCCGGTAGGCGTCTTGCAGTTCCTCGAAGGTATAGCCCAGGGTCTTGCTCGCACCGGCGTTGTAGAAGATGATCTGGCCCTTGCGATCAACTGCGATGACGATGTCGGGAAAGCTCTCAAGAAGACGTTCGAAGTACACCGGAGGAAGCTGGAACATGGATGGATACCCACTCTTTGGCCCGGTTCGAGGGCTGTTCGACCGTCTCGGTCACGCTCAGTCTTCTGAACTGCGTCCTATGTTAGGCTCGGCTTTCCGTGGTCGTCAAGACCAGGCAAGGGGAAACGTGTCCTCCAAGCACATGAAGAATGTTGACACGTTTCCCCTGTGTTGGCGGCGGGCCCAGGTCGCGCTTGTCGCCTGTGTGGTTGTCGCGGGTGTCAGCCTCGGCGGCTGCTACTGGATCAAATACACCAAGCTGATGCGCACCCATGTCGAACTCCTGCTGGCCATGACCGATAAGATGGGCAGTTTTCTGGAGGACGACCGAGCCATGACGCCGCGGATGATGAACGAATTTCTGTACCCCCTGGAACGCGCCCGGGATTTTGCCCGGATCGTCAAGCGCTTCTACGAAGGACGGATCTCGCTCGAGCAGTTCGAGCGTCTGCTCGCCGTCTATGCCGACCTGCTTGAGGAGACCGAGCGGCTGCGGGTTCTGAAGGGCGACCTGGCGGGCTTTCGGGAGCGGGCTGCTCTGGTACGGGAATGGGCCGGACGGGTCGAGGCGGCCCTGGCTGCGGAGGAAGCCTGACCGGCCCGAGGCGGGAGCTTATCGGCGCTCGGGTGCCAGCTTGATGACCTGCTTCTCGTCGTCCAGCTCGGCCAGCAGTTCGGCGACCGTGCGGCCCAGGCGAGGATGGAACAGGGCGGGAGCGATCTCGCACAAGGGTTCGAGCACAAAGCGCCGCTTGTGCAGCTCGGGGTGCGGGACGCGTAAACGGGGAGTGTCAATCAGCGCGGCGTCAAAGAACAGGATATCGAGATCCAGGCTGCGGGAGGCCCAGCGCACCGCTGAGCGCACACGTCCCAGCGCGTGTTCGATGGCTTGCAGCCGCCCGAGCAGGGCTTCGGCCGCCAGCCCGGTTCGGATTTCAATCACCCCGTTCAGATACCAGTTCCGGGCCTCGCCCAGCGGCTGGGTTTCATACTGGGAAGACTGGCGAACGATGGCGGTGTCGGGCAGGCCGGCAATCCGCTCCAGGGCCTGCCGGTAGTAGGCCTGCCGATCCCCGAGGTTGGAGCCGAGGGCGATAAAGACCCGGTGTGCCATTGTCTCAGCCGTGTTTCTGCAATCTCCTGTAACAGGTCCCTACAGCTCGAAGGCCTGTAGGGCCTGCTCGACCACCATCCGACCGATGGCCAAAGAGGCGGTCGCGCCGGGCGACGGGGCGTTGAGCACGTGCAGGGCATTCCCGGTCCGGGAAATCACAAAGTCGTCCACCAGCCCCCCGTCGGTGGCAATCGCCTGAGCCCGCACCCCGCTGCCGCCCGGCTGCAGGTCGGCCTCGGTCAGGTCCGGCAGCAGCCGTTGCAGGGCGCGCAGAAACGCCCGTTTGCTGAACGAGCGGTACATTTCCCCCAGGCCGGTCTGCCAATACCTGCGGGCCATGGTCCAGAAGCCGGGGAAGCTCAGGGTTTCCCGCGCGTCGTGCCAGTTGAAGTCGGATTTGCGATAGCCCTCCCGGGCCAGAGCCAGGACGGCGTTCGGACCGGCCTCGACCAGGCCGTCAATCGTCCGGGTGAAATGCACGCCCAGAAACGGCAGAGCCGGGTCGGGAACCGGGTAGATCAGCGTGTTCACCAGACCGCGACGCCCGGCCGCCAGGGTATAATACTCGCCCCGAAAGGGAACGATTTGCAGCGCGGGCTGCGCCCCGGCCAGGCGCGCCAGACGGTCGCAGAACAGGCCGCCGCAGTTGATCAGGTAACGGGTCTGAATGGCGCCGCCGGTGGTTTCCAGGACCAGCCTCTCCTGGCTGTGGCGCAGCAGCTGCACCTGGTGTTTGAGCAGAATCGTTCCGCCGCCGTCCTCGACCAGCCGGGCGTAGGTGTGGGCTACCCGGGAGAAGTCGATGATCCCGGTGCTCGGCACGTGGAGGGCCCTGATGCCGGTGGCGTGCGGCTCCAGCTCGCGCAGGCGTTCCGGCCCGATCATGGCCAAGCCTTGCACCCCGTTGGCCGTGCCGCGGCGGTGGAGTTCCTCAAGCCGGGGCAACTCGTCGGTTGAGGTGGCGACCACGACCTTGCCGCAGCGCTGGTAGGGGATGGCGTGCCGCTCACAAAAGGCGATCAGCTCCTGCGAGCCGCGCACACAGGTCTGGGCTTTGAGCGAGCCGGGCCGGTAGTAGATGCCGGAGTGGATCACGCCGCTGTTGTGGCCGGTCTGGTGGCTGGCCAGCCGGTCTTCTTTCTCGACGATGGCGAGCCTGACTCCGGGCAGGCGCTGGGTCATCTCCAGTCCGGTGGCCAGACCGATAATGCCGCCGCCAACAATGCTGACATCGAACTGCCGTGTCATCCGCCGTGCTCCAGGCATGT
>JAGWBB010000092.1 GCA_021296095.1 Desulfurellaceae bacterium
CCTCCAGCAACTCTCGCATGTCGAGAACCGGGCCGCACGGCACGTTGACCTCGTTGAGGAGCTGCATGGCCTCGTACTTGGTGTGGTGCTGGGTCCATTCCTCGACCATGGCGAAACACTCGTCGAGATGGGGCAGGCGGGCCTCCGGCGTGGCGTAGTCTGGGTGGCCGACCAACTCGGCACGTCCGATCAGCTTCATCAACGGCTCCCAGATCTGAGCCTGCATGACCACATAGATGTAGTCGTTGGGGCCACCGGGCTGACATTTGAGGGCCTTGCCCGGGTGGCCACCCCCGGACGCGTTGCCGGATCGCGGTACCGCCTCGCCGAAGGGCTTGTGGGGATATTGGGGATATTCTTTCAGGGGCCCCTGGGCGAGCCGCTGTTGGTCGCGCATCTTGACCCGGCACAGGTTCAGCACCGCATCCTGCATGGCGACCTCGACCCGTTGGCCACGTCCGGTTTGCTCCCGCTGGAAGAGGGCCGCCAGAACGGCGGCGACGAGGTGTATCCCAGTTCCCGAATCCCCGATCTGGGCGCCCGTCGCGGTCGGCGGGCCATCCTCCCAGCCGGTCGTGCTCATCGCCCCACCCATGGCCTGGGCGACGGGCTCGTAGGCCTTGCAGTCCACGAACGGACCGGAGCCGAAGCCCTTGCCCGAGGCATAGATCAGGCGGGGATTGATGGTCTGGATGACATCCCAGCTGAAGCCCTGGCGGTCCATCGCGCCGGGGGCAAAATTTTCCACCAGCACGTCACACACCTCAATCAGCTTGCGGAAGATGGCCCGGCCCGTGTCGGTCTTGGTGTTGATGGTGATGCTGCGCTTGTTGCAGTTGAGCATGGTGAAATACAGGCTGTCGACGTCGGGCAGGTCGCGGAGTTGCTGGCGGGTGATATCACCCCGACCCGGCAGTTCGACCTTGATGACATCGGCGCCCAGCCAGGCCAGGATCTGGGTCGCAGAAGGCCCCATCTGGACGTGGGTCATGTCCAGAACACGGATTCCGTTCAAGGCTTGTCCCATGCGTTTCCTCTGGGTTACGACTGAATAAAATCCCGGACCAAGCCTGAGACGCGGCCCAGCTGCTCCAGCTGGGGCAGGTGACCGGCCTGCTCGATCATTTCGATCCGCGAGCCGGCAATCCGACTGCCAAACTCCTGGGCGTAGACCGGGGGCACGAGCTTGTCGTCGTTGCCCCACACGATCAGGGTCGGCGACACAATCCGATGGATGCGCTTCTTGAGCCCCTTATCCGGGATTGGCCAGATAAATTTTCCGGTACAGGCCAGGGCCCAAGTCAGACGAATCTGGGCGTCCTGAGCGGCCCGCTCGTCCTCGGGCACATGCAGCAGCTGCTGGGCGAGCGGGCTGCTGGGGTCGGAGAAGGCGGCCTGGACCACCTCTTCCATGGGCAGAATCATCCAGTTCTTGACCGGGCTGTCGTCCCGCCACAGGCCGACCGGACTCAGCAGCACGAGTTTGCCGACCCGCTGCGGATAGCAGGCTGCAATCTCCGCCCCGACCATCCCGCCAAACGAATGGCCGATGAGCGTCGGGTTGTGCAGGCCGAGTTGCTCGAACAGCTCGTCGTAATACAGCACCAAGTCCCACAGATTATCCAGGGCCTTGATGCCGTCCGGGTCGCCGGCGGTGGTGCCGGGATGCTCGGGCGCGTAGACCGTGAAATTTTCGGCCAGCCCGTCCAGAAACGGGTCCCAGTCGAGCCCGTAGGCGCCGTGCAGGAACACCACCGGCGGGCCGCTGCCGGCGATCTGGACTTTGGGCTTGATCTGGTCTTTCCAGACGCTGACGCTGCGTTCGTGGACTGCCACCATGTGTCCGTCTCCTTACAGCGCGGCCAGCGTCGACTGGCGCTTGGTGCGCAGCTTTTCCGGCCACCAGTGGTTCTCCCACTCAGCGTCCCAGGTGTCGTGGAGGTGGGGCATGACTTCCCGGGTGAACATGTCGATGTTCTTGAGGGTCAGCTCGTGCGGCATTGAGCCGATGTGCAGCAAGACCATCAGGTTGCCGATGCGCAGGTTCTTGATGGCATCGGTCAGCAGGTCGCGTACGGTGGACGGGCCGCCGGCAATCACAAAGCCCTCATCGACAAAGTCCTTGAACTTCCAGTTGGGAATGTCATCCAGCTTGTCAAAATAGCTCTTGAAGATGCCCTTGCGGACGTTGTTTTCCAGGCTCCGGTAGTCCTGATGACCGGGTGGGAAAAAGAATTCGGGCGGGATGTGCAAGGACTTGTTGTAGAAGTACTGCATGTGCTTTTCGTACAGCTGTTCGGCTTTGGCGTCGGATTCGGCCACGGCCACCAGTTGCAGAAAACCGGCCCGGAAGGGGTTGGGTTCGATGCCGCGCTCGTCGATGAACTGCCAGAAGCCGTCCATCACGCCCCGGCCGGCCTTGGGCCCGTAATAGCTCAAAAAGCAGTAGCAGTGGTTGTGTCGGGCGGCAAACTCCCAGGTGCTGAGGCTGCCCAGTCCCGGCACCCAGACCGGCGGGTGGGGCTGCTGGATGGGCCGCGGCCAGACGTTGACCATGGGCAGCTGGTAGTATTTGCCGTTCCAGGCGAAGATGTCCTCGGCGGTCCAGGCTTTGAGGATCAGGTCGTGGGCTTCGTAGTAGCGCTCACGCTGCTCAATCGGGGTGATACCCGCGCACAGGGTGGCGTCCATGGCCGTGCCCAGCGGCATGCCGGCAACCAGGCGGCCGCCGCTGATGGTATCCAGCATGCCGTATTCTTCGGCCACCCGGGTGGGTGGGTTGGTCGTCGGCAGGGTGGAGCCCATTTGGACCACCGCCACGTCCATGCCGTTGGTGGCCCGGGCCATGACCGAGCCCATCAGGTTGGGGTTTGGCATAAAGCCATAGGCGTTCTGGTGATGCTCGTTGACGCATATGCCGTCCATGCCGGCTTTTGCCGCATAAATCAGCTCGTCCAGCGTCCAGTTGTAGTATTGGCCGACCTTTTCGGCATCGCCCAGTTCGGTCCAGGGCGGGTCAACCCAGACGGAGTGGTAGCGTTGTTCAAAGTCGTCCGGCAGGTCCCGGTAGGGCATCAGGTGGAACATAGATACCTTCATGGCGAGCCTCCTTTGGCGGTGTCGGCTAGACCATACCAAGTGTGTGGCGTCTTGACTAGGCGCGCATCAGGCCACAGTCGTGAAAGTCGATTCAGGAACGGCCCGGTTCTGCGCGGGGTGGGCCGGACAGCAGGAAATCTGACCAGCTGACCGCCGTCAAGCCTAAACGTGTGGCCAGTTCTTCAGCACCCACGGCGGTAATGACCAGGGGACGATAGCGGGGATAGCGACGGCAGAACTCGAGTAAGCCGCGCAACTCTGCGGACTCGAAGGGACTGGTTTTGATCTCGATCGCCCACGCGCCCCAGCTCCCGTCAATAACCCCATCCACCTCAAGGGAGTCTTCGCGCCAGTAACGGACCCGCTGGCCCGTATTCCAGGCATGGGCCAGGCAGGCGTTCTCGACCCAGAGTCCAAATCGAGCCGGGTCATGGTTCGGGTCTGGCGGACCAAGGGGGTGGAGAGCCGACATGATCGCATTATTCAGGACGAGCAGTTTGGGGGGAGCGGCTCGCCGCCTATGCTCCCGCCTGCTGAGCTTTTCCAAGCCTACGACCAAATAGGCTTCTTCAAGCAGGGCCAGGTAATGGGCGATGGTTTCCAGGGCGCCCCGGTCTTGGAGTTGGCCCTGGAGCTTTTGGAGTGAAACGATCTGGGCCGGCATACTGGCTGCAAGGGCAAAGATCTGGCGCAGCAGGCCCGGACGACGAATCACCCCTAGGGCCAGAACATCCCGTCCCATCGCAGGCTCGATAATGGCATCCCGGATGTATGCACTCCAGCGCCCACGGTCGTCCACCAATGGACAGGCTCCAGGGTAGGAGCCAAGCTGTACGCTCAAGAACGCCGCTCGTTCAGAAGAAAGCTGAAAGCTGTGTCGAAGGGCCGAGGCTGACCAGTGGCTTAAGGTCAAGCGTTCAAAACGCCCGGCCAGGCTCTCCCGCGCTCCGCTCCCGAGGCGAAGGGCCGAGGAGCCGGTGACAACCACATGGAGCGGGATGTCTCGGCGTCGGAGACGATCATACTGCCCTTTGAGTCGAGCGCTCCAGTCTGACACATGCTGAATTTCATCAATGAACAGCACTCCTGTGCCGTGGCGACACGCTGCTTCGGCCTCAGACCAGGCACGTTCCCAAAAGCCGGGAAGATTCGCCTGGGGGTCGTCGCCTGCAACATAGCTCGTGGCTTCGCCGAGCTGCGCGACCAAGTCGAGGGCCAGGGTTGTCTTGCCTACCTGTCTCGGGCCGGTCAGGATCTGGATCCGTCCGGGAGCTGGTTCCTGAAGGCGCTGTAATAACACCTGCCGGCACTCGAAGTAGTCCAGCCTGAATTCTTTGTCGATCATACTCGAATAATTATTCGAGTCTGTCTGTATAATCAAGCTGGGACGGGATGTCTGACACTCTCTGATAGGCCGACCCTATAGGCCGAAGATGGCGGGTTGGCTCTAACCCAGAAATGAGTTTCCGCCCTTTTAGCCTTGTCCATCGGAAACCAGAGGCGAGCCTGGGTCGGGCCGAGATCGTCCAGCAGTTCTGTGCTGTGTTGGCCTTGCCGACTACCCTGGAGGATTGTGTGGGCGAAGTTCCTCGCCCACGCGGAGCAGCGTGTCTAACCTGCGCGCCGGTGCTCATGGCGCGTCGCATGATGCGGCCTGTTGCGCACCTGTCCGCCGGGTCGCTTGGGCTTCTGGTTGACCTCGGGCTCGAAGCCCGCAACCTGCCGGCGTGGGATGCGTGAGCCGATCATGCGTTCGGTCGCGCGTAGCCAGCCGGAATCGCCGACTGTCACGAAGGTGCAGGCCTCTCCGTAGCGCTCAGCGCGGCCGGTACGCCCGAGGCGATGGGTGTACGCCTCGGGGGTGTTCGGGACATCGAAGTTAATGACGTGGGAGACGCCGGCCACGTCGATGCCGCGCGCTACGATGTCCGTTGCCACGAGGATGTTGTGGCGGCGTGAGCGGAAGCTACGCATGGCTCGGTCGCGTTGGGACTGGGACAGATTTCCCTGGAGACCGACGGCCCGGTGGCCGGCCTGGTCGAGCATCTTGGCCAGACGCCGGGCGCGGTGCTTGGTGCGGGTGAAGACGATGGCCGAGTCGCAGTTGTCTTGGGTGAGTACGTGTTCGAGCAGGGCGTACTTGCGCTGCTCGGCGACGAAAACCAGCGCATGTTTGACGCTAGCGACCGGCGCCATATTGGCTAACTCGACGACATGCGGAGTCTTCAACAGGTCGTCAGCCAGCCCTCGGACTTCTTTCGGCATAGTGGCTGAGAACAGCAAGTTTTGCCGGCGAGCGGGCAGCGCCCCGAGGATCTTGCGAATACCGGGGAGGAAGCCCATATCGAACATATGGTCAGCTTCGTCGAGCACCAGGGTTTCGACTTGGCCGAGGCGGAGGATTCCCTGCTGGAGCAGGTCGAGGACGCGGCCTGGACAGCCGACTACGATCTCCGGGCGCTGACGCAGCGCACTGATCTGATGACGCATTGAGACACCGCCGTAGATGGTGGTCATCTTGAGGCGGGTGAACTGCGCCAGGGTCCGGATTTCTTCCGTGAGTTGGCTGGCGAGTTCCCGGGTGGGGGCCAGCACCAAAGCGCGCAGGCCCTGACGGCGTTCTCCGAGGAGCCGGTTGAGCAGGGGAAGTGCGAAGGCCGCCGTCTTACCGGTGCCGGTCTGAGCCAGGCCGAGTACGTCACGGCCGTCGAGGCTGGGGGGAATGGTTTTGACCTGAATTGGCCAGGGAGTTGCAAAGCCGGCGACGTGGATGCCGCGTATAAGGGCTTTGTGGAGTCCGAACTGATCGAATGTAGCTGGGGCAATTGATAGTGAATCAGACATGAATGGATGAATCTCCATCGTGGGCGCGCAGGGTACTCCTGTACGCCACGACCGTCTTTTCCGACCCAAACAACAGGGAAAGGGAAGAAGGGTTCTTTTTTAGCGGAGTGCCCTCGGAGGAACGAAGAGGGCCTGCTGTTCGCCGCTGTCGAGCGAATGCTCAACCATACGGGCTAGGCTATACCGTCCGCGCGATTTGCGCCAGCCCACGGGCTCAGGTCTTATTTTTGAAGGCGGCGAAATCTCGCTGCATGACGGAATCGACCGCGTTGACCGCCGGACGCTCACCGACCAGGTGCAGGTACTCACCAAGGCCGGGCACGTCATCCGTAATGTCCCAGTCGTAGATGTGTGTGGTGTGCATATTGGTGAAGCGCAACTCGAAATAGGCGGTCAGGTCGGCGAAGGTGAACGTGTCGCCAGCGATATAGGGCGCGAAGCGGGCCAGCCGCTTGAACGCCTGCAGGCCCTTCTCCAGCTCCGGCCGGACGTGTTCATAGGCGGTCTGGTCAACCGGCGCGCCGAAGTACACCGTCGGCAGATGGCGCCGGGCCGGGGTGTCGAGATACAGCTCGACAAAGCGGATGATTTCTTTGGTTTTGGCCCTGGCCCAGGGATCGCCGGGATACAGCGCCGGCTGGGGCTGGATATCTTCGAGATAGTCGAAGATGACGTTCGTCTCGCTCAGGGGCGTGCCATCGACCTCGATGTACGGCACCTTGCCCATCGGGCTGAGCGCCAGCACCTCGGGCTCCTGGCTGGGCATGATCGAGACTTCCTCAAACGGAACGTTTTTCTCGACAAAGGCCGCTTTGGCCGTGCTGAAATAATTGCTCAGGGTCGTGCCGTATAGCTTAATCATGCTGCGCCTCCTGTGGGAAATGCCTTGCCGCTGCGGGCCGGACCATCCTAGCGCAATCCGCCGTCCGAGGCCAATGGGAGCCACAGAGTGGGAGCACGGTGTAAGCTGACCCGCCCGATTGACGCTCTCAGCCCTCAGTCTCCGGGCTCATCTGGGAGCTGAGCACCGTGCCACACGCCTGCGATCCAGACGGTGTTCTGTTCTGGACGGTAGAAAAAGCGATACGGAGCAATAATAACTTCCCGGTAGGGCAGTTCTGGAAACTCGGGAATGATTCTGCCGGAGTCTGGAAATTGGCCGAGCCGACGGAGAATCTGCTCGGCGCGTTGGCGGAACTGTCTCGCCGTTCCTGGGTTATTGTGACGGATGCAGGTAATGGCAGCCAGGAATTGGGCCCGAGCAGATGGCGTGAATTGAACGGTCACTCGTCTTCAGCCTCAAGCAGGACATCGGCCTCGGCGAGCACTGTGTCCAGGTCAATACCATGCCCTTCAGCCATTTCTTTTTCTCCCTGAGCGAGGAGCCTGAGTACTTGCCGTTCAGACTCCGCCCGCTGGTAGGCTTCTGCACTCAGTAACACTGCTGCGGCTCGTCCTCGTTGAGTGATGACAAACGGTTCGTGAGACTGGCTCACTTGCTTCAGCACCGATGCAGCATCTTGGCGCAGATCGGTAACGGGTATGATACGGGGCAACCTCGGCATAAAAATCCTTTCCAGGACGTTTGGATGTATGCTTAAGTGTAGTATCAGACGTACGATTGAGCAAGAGCTTAGGCGAGCTTGGATGATGGCATGTGGCTCCGAAAGTCCTGATACTATGTCTCAGTCGCCCTCGAACAGCGCCTGGACGTGGGGTTCGGGCAGCCGCCGGGTCGCCTTGGAGACCACGAAGGTGAACGTTACCGAGACGAGTTCGCCGAGCGCCGCGCATGAGAACGGGCTGGGGCCTTCGACGTACAGCCAGGTGACGCCGGTGTGCAGCAGGCCGGGCGAGAACCAGGCTGGGTCAAGCAGCTGGGTGTGCAGAATGAAAAAGGTGACAAAGCCGCTGACCAGGCCGGCATAGGCGCCCGCCCGGGTGACGCCGCGCCACAGTGCGCCGACCACCAGCGGGCCGGCAAAGGCTGCCATCAGGCCGCCGTTGCCGATCCACACAATCAGGGCGATGTTGGTCTCGATCAAGGCCCAGGCCAGGGCCGTACACAGCAGCAGGACGACCCCGGTTGACACCCGGCTGATGAGAAGAACCGTACGGTCGAGCCGGGCGGCGCTGGGCGGCCGTTTCAGGCGCGGCACCAGGGTGCGGCGGTACAGGTCGTTGGCGATAATCTGGGACGAGGAGATGACCAGCCCGTCGGCGGTGGACATGATGGCGGCCAGGATGCCGACGCCCACCAAGGCCGCCAGCCAGACCGGAAACAGCTCAATGAACAGCAACGGCAGGGCCTGATTCGGGTTTGCCCCCTCGGCGTACAGCGCATCGCCGAGCAGCGCGCGCGCCAACAGGCCGGCCAGGCCGAGCATGCCCAGCGTCAGGCCAAACGTAAACGCCAGACCGACGAACGACTGCTGTTGCCGCGTGTTCTTGAGCGCCCAGAGTTTGTTGCCCAGGTGGGGCAGCAGCCCGAGCGGGATATGGGAAATCAGAATCGCAAACACCGACCACCAGGAGTGATACAGCGGGGTGTCGGCGTTGAGCAGGCCGACCAGATCGGCGTCCTGGGCATTCAGGTTATCGACCAGCCCCAGCACGCCCCCGCGACCCGCGTCCAGACCGAAACCGGTCACGAACAGGCCGATCACTACCGCCGCGACGAGCAGCATCATGCAGCCTTGGACCCCGTCGGTCAGGATGTCGGCGTGTGCCCCGCCCAGCACCACGTAGACCAGCAGGACCGCTGCGGTGATGCCCAGGGCCCAGACCGGAGACAGGCCCAGCAGAATCTCGAACATGACCAGGCCGGACACGAGCTGGCCGGCCAGATAAAAACACAACAGCAGCGAAAACATCGAGACCAGGACGCGAATGCCGTCGGACTGATAGCGGTCGCCGAGGTACTCGGGGATGGAACGGTTGCCGAACCGATGTCCGGAGGCGGTGATCAGGCGCATGGCGATCAGCACGCCCAGATAGACGCCGGTCGGATACAGGAAGGCGCCCCAGACGGTCGGCAAGCCCCACTCGTAGCTGAGAGCCGGGCTGCCCATGAATGTCGCGCCGCTGGCGGTCGTGGCCGCAAACGCCAGCGCCAGAAACAAGGGCCCGTACGACTGGCGCGCGGTGGCAAAATCGTCGGCGTGTTTGACCCGCCGCTGGGCCAACACGCCGATGGCCAACATGCCGCCGATGTAGACGACGAGAAAGAGCCATGACCAGGTGATGAGCGTCATGTGTGGTGAGATTAGGCTGAATGCGAGACGGGGAGGAAGTTGATCTCCAGTCGATAGCCGACTGCTCCTGCATACGCCTCGATTGTCGTCAGCGTTGGCGAGACCGGTGAATTCACGTTTTCCAAGCGGGAAATAGCACTCTTGCTGGTATGGAGCCGTTCCGCCAGTTCTTCTTGGGTCAGGCCCGCCGCTTTGCGCAGGGCAATCAGCTTTCTGCGAAGGGCATAGGCGGGGGAGAGTGTCTCATACTCTGCTCTGACTTCTGGATCGTTCAGCGCCTTTTGCTTAAAGCTGGCCAAGCTTGGACGGGTCATTTTTTGGTCTCCTGCGTTCTCGGCAGGTTATCATATGTGATAACCTCGGCAAGGCTGTAATGATTTTCCGAAACCCCCGCCTTGGGAGGACGTGCAGCTTCTCCCTGATACAGGGCAGACCGGTCGTAGGGGCGGGGTTAAAACCCGCCCCAACACCCACCACGCCGCAAAAAAAAGGGAGAGGCAGGGCCTCACACCGTCAAGGAAGAAATTTGTTCTGCTCTTAGAAGTTCTAATCCAGACCTAAATTGTGAAAAGGATAGAATCAACAGTTCAGGTGAAGACTACCCCATCAATGGGGTGGCCAATAGCCGGAGCGCAGTAATCGCGGTCTGCTCGCGTAGTTCTCGACTGTGCCACACGCGAATAATCAAAAGAGTATAACTCATTGTCACTTTTTACGACCAAATCAACTTACACGCCCTCGAACAGCGCCTGAACGTGGGTCTCGGGCAGCGGCCGGGTCGCCTTGGAGACGACGATGGTGAACACCACCGAGGTCAGGCCGGCAATGGACGAGCAGGAGAACGGGTTGATGCCCTCTATATACAGCCAGGCGACCACGTCGTGCAGTACACCGGGTGCAAACCAGGCCGGATTGAGTAGCTGGGCGTGCAGAACCAGAAAGCTGACAAAGCCGCTGACCAGGCCGGCATACGCCCCGGCCCGGGTGACCCCGCGCCACAGAGCCCCGAAGACCAGCGAACCGGCAAAGGCCGACATGATGCCGCCGGTCCCAATCCAGATAATCAGCATGACGTTGGTTTCAACCCAGGCCCAGGCGATGGCCGCACAGACCAGAAGAACGACAAGGGTCGCTACCCGGCTGATGTATAAGACCTGGCGGTCGAGTTGCGCCTCGCTGGGCGGATGCTTCAACCGCGGCGCGATGGTCCGCCGGTAGAGGTCGTTGGCGATCGTCTGCGACGAGGACACGACCAGCCCGTCGGCGGTGGACATGATGGCGGCCAGCACGCCGACCCCGACGAGCGCCGCCAGCCAGGTCGGAAACAGCTCGATGAAGAGCATCGGCAGGGCGTGGTTTGAGGTCGCCCCCTCGGCAAACAGGGCGTTGCCCATCAGCGCCCGGGCCAGCAGCC
>JAGWBB010000093.1 GCA_021296095.1 Desulfurellaceae bacterium
CCCGCTCGGGCAGCTTGTCGGGGTCAAGCCCGGCGGCCTCAATCGACTGCCGAATCATATTGGTCTCCAGGCCGCTGAAGGCTTTGGTCAGCGTGATGCCGTCCATGTTTGTTCCGACAATCAGGCGCTTATAGGCTTCCGGGGCCATGCTCTCCTGGGTGGCGATGAAACGTGTGCCCATATAGGCCAGGTTGCAGCCCAGCGCTTCGGCGGCGTGGAGAGCCGTGCCGTCAGCCACCCCGCCGGCCAGGACAAGCGGGCCGTCAAAGACTTCCCGGACCTGGCGGACAAAGGCGAAGGGGTTGGCCCAGCCGGTCTGGCCGCCGGCTCCTGCGGTCAGGAGGATCAGGCCGTCCGAGCCGGCGGCCAGGGCTTTTTCCACGTGGCGCATGCTGGCCACGTCGGCATACACCACGCCGCCGTAGTCGTGGATGGGCTCGATGATGGCGTGCGGGCTGCCGACACTGGCGATGACCAGCTCGATCCGGTGCTTTCTGACCAGTCCCAGATCGTCTTCCAGACGCGAGTTTGAGCGGTGCACAATCAGATTTGCGCACGCTGGCGCAACCGGCCGCTCAGGGTGGGCGGCCCGGAAATCGCTCAGCCGCCGGGTGATCTGGGCAAACCAGTCGTCCAACTGCTCAACAGTCCGACAGTTGGCGGTCGGGAAGGCGCCGATAACGCCGGCCTGACAGGCCTCAATGACCAGCTCCGGGCCGGAGACCAGGAACATCGGGGCGGCGATCAGGGGCAGACACAAACGGTCGTCAAACTGGGCGGGAATGGACACGCGGACTTCTCCTTTGGGCGGCGTCGCCCCAGGGGCAGGCTGAACGGGATTTGAGGGCTGTTAGCGCCGCAGAATGGCCAGACTGCCGTCGCCAAAGTCACCCCAGCCGGTCACCAAGCCGACCTGGGCGTCTGGCACTTGACGCTGGCCGCAGTCGTGGCGCAGCTGACGGGTAGCCTCGACCACGTGGTTGAGGCCGGCCACATGGGCTTCCGAGTGCAGGCCGCCGTGGGTGTTCATCGGCAGCTCGCCGCCAAGTTCCAGACGCTGGTCTTTGACAAAGTCTGCGCCCTCACCCGGCTGACACAGACCCAGGGCTTCGAGTTGCAGCAGCACGACATAGGTAAAGCAGTCGTAGACCTCGATGAAGTCGAGGTCCTGGCGGTCGATCTCGGCCATCTGCAGCGCCTTGGGGGTGGCAAAGCTGAGCCCGATCTTGAACGGATCGGGCCGGGCCGGAATATCGTCGGCCGGGTAGGGGTGGCCCTCGGCCAGACCCGCAATATACACCGGCGAGTGTGGGCAGTCGGCGGCCCGCTCGGCGGCCGAGATCACCACCGCACAGGCGCCGTCCGTCTCCAGGCAGCAGTCGAACAGGCGAAACGGTTTGGCCACCCAGCGCGCGTTCAGATAATCCTCCATGGTCAGCGGCCGGCCGCACATATAGGCTTTGTCGTTGAGCTGGGCGTGCTTGCGCGATGCGATGGCAATGGCCCCGGTGGCTTCGTCCGGGACTCCGTACAGGGCCTTGTGGCGGGTGGCCATCCAGGCGTACCACTGGACCGGAACCGAGGCGCCAAAGGGCAGGTAGTACTCGTTGATGGTGGTCATCAGCGCGCCCAGGGCGCCGCTCATGCTGTTGCCTTTGTCGCTACCCAGGCTGCGCACCCGCGCGCCCGAGTAGCCCTTCCAGCCAAACGGCACCAGCACGTGGCGGGCCACACCACAGGCCACGGCCAGGGCCGCGCTCTGCAGCGCAGTCACCGAGCTGGCGCCGCCCATATGCACCGTGGCGGCGTAGCGCAGGTCTTCAACGCCGAGGTTGGCCGCAAAATGTTCGGCCGTGGCAAACGGCGTCGGAGGCGGGATGATGCCGTCAATGTCGTGGGGGCTGAGACCGGCGTCGGCAATCGCGTGCATCGACGCCTCCAGCATGAGGCTGAACTCTTTTTTATCGGTGCCGCGGGTGTAGGCGGTCTCTCCAACACCGGTGATACACGCCTGATCTTTGAGTGACTGCATGGCTTCCTCCTGCTCCGCAGGTCTGAGTGCTCTCTACATAGCGGGGCGTCCGTCACAACTCAAGGATCAGGCGGGCGGGGACAGCGCCGGCCGTGTTTGCTATGCTCGGGCGACCCACGCACACGAGAGGACCCCCAGCTATGGCACAGCAGATGTTTGGCATGCACAAATCGTTCATTTCCGAGGTCACTCCTCCGTCGGGCATATCCGGGCCGGCGTGGTGGTTTGGCTTTCACCGCAACCGCCTGCTGGTGCAGGTCTCCGACGCTGGGTTGGCCGTCCCGTATATCGAGCGGTTTACCGAGTTGGGCCTGACCGCCACGCAGCAGTACTATCTCGGCCGTTACGAGGGCCGGCCGTGCTACGCGGTAGACGTGGCGGAAGACACCGCTCCCAATGGTATGGACTTCAAGGACTTGCGCCAGGTGTACGGCTCGCTGGAGGAAGACCTGTTCGTCTTGGGCGGTCGGGCGGTCCAGATTGTGGAGTGGGACCGTAACCACCAGTACTGCGGCCGGTGCGGCAGCAAGACCTACACCAAGGATAATGAGCGGGCCAAGGCTTGTCGTGAGTGCAAGCTGATGAATTTCCCGCGTCTGTCACCCGCAGTCATCATGGCGGTTGAGAGGGGCGACCAGCTGCTGCTGGCCCGCTCGGCGCATTTTCCCACCGGTCTGTACAGCGTTCTGGCCGGTTTTGTGGAGCCGGGCGAGACGATTGAGGAGTGCGTGGTGCGGGAGGTTCGGGAAGAGGTCGGTATCACGGTCGGCAAGGTGCGCTACGTGGCCAGTCAGCCGTGGCCGTTTCCGAACTCGCTGATGCTGGGCTTTAGCGCCGAGTACCTCGACGGAGAGATCAAACCCGACCCGGTCGAGATTGCCGAGGCCGGCTGGTTCACCGTCGATACACTGCCGTCCATCCCGGGCCGGATCAGCATTGCCCGACGGCTGATCGACCGGTTTGTGGAAAAGCAGGGCGGGTAGGATGGGTTCTGGCACCGTCCAGACATTGCCGGCACGATCTGTGGCGGTCGGCTGAATCCCATCCGCCCGAGCGACAGGTCAAGCCCGCTGCCGGTGCAGGACCTCGCACAACGCCTCACCGTACGAGCACGAATTGCGTCTGCTGGCCAATATTTTGGTGACGCAAGATCATTCCAAGCCCTCGGAGATCTCCCCGCACTGATCGGACTTGACCGAAGATGTGTCCCGGCTACAATCCGATCATGCATTTGTCCGGGTGATTGTGAATATACGTCTCTTGAGCAAGAGCAATTAAGGACAGTGACTTCATGTCCACAGAACTCTCTGGCAAAGATCTCCATCTTTCGAGTCTGGCGATCATAGGGTTTCGGGGGATCGAAGACCTTTCGATCCCCCGTTTAGGCCGCGTGACGCTCTTCGTGGGGAAGAACGGAGTCGGTAAGACCACTCTGCTTGAGGCCGTCCGTCTCTATGCTGCGCGCGGGCATGATTCTCTTTTCGCGAATATATTGCGGAATCGTGAAGAGATGGCTGACACTGTCGATGAGGACGGCGACAAAAGGCTTGCGCCCGATTGGGAGGCTCTCTTCCATGGTCGGCACGCCTCATCAGATGCTTGTATCTCAATAGGTCCGATTATTAGGACAGAACAGCTCTACATTCGGACTATTCCATTGAGTGAAAAGATCGCTAAGGCATTAGGAAAGCTGACCAGCGGACATTCCTCAGGTGAGGATGTGAAGGTGCTCAGGGTCGAGTTTAACGGTGCGACTCAAGAATATCCGATGTCTGAATCTCCGACCGAGCAAGCATTATTACGTGCGCTGACGAAATTTTTTGATGATGAACCCCAGCTGCTACCTGAAATCCTATGCGAGTCCCTGGGACCGAGTTTGCTGACTAATATGGACATGGCGCGGTTCTGGGATGGGATAGCGCTCACAAATGATGAAACCCGGGTAGTGCAGGCTCTGAATCTGATCTTTGGCGATATAGTGGACCGTATCGCGGTAGTTGGCGATGACAGGAAAAATAGTACTCCTCATGGCTGCCGGGCGGTCGTAAGGATCAGGGGGCGAGATCGTCCGGTTCCCCTGAAAAGTCTCGGCGACGGAGCTGTGCGCCTGTTTAGTGTCGCCTTGGCCCTTGCGAATAGCCGGGATGGTTTCCTGGTGATCGACGAAGCGGAAAACGGACTCTACTATGCGGTACAGCGCGACTTCTGGAAGATGGTTCTGAGAACGGCGTGTGAGAACAACGTGCAGGTTTTTGCAACAACACACAGCTGGGACTGTGCGGCAGGCTTTGCACAAGCGGCAGCGGATGTAGACGAGGTGGAAGGCATGCTTATTCGCCTTGAGAGGGAGGGCAGTCGCATCCGCGCTGTGGAATACTCGGAGGCCGATCTTAAAATCGCAGCCGAGCAAGGTATTGAGGTGAGATAGTTTGTGGCCCGGCCTATTTCGTCCGCATCGGACTCCCGTATTCTTTTAGTCGAAGGGCAGGACGATGAATATGTCGTTAGCCGCCTCCTCGAACGGCATAAATCAGCGCTGCCCTTTTCCATCCTTAACAAGAAGACTATCAGCAGACTGCTCCCGGCCATTAGCATTGAAATCAAAGCGTCGGACCGACAGGCCGTTGGCATTCTCGTGGATGCAGACGACGATATAGCAGCGCGTTGGGACGCCGTCAGAGGCCAGCTCTCGAAGGCCGGTATCTCACCACCGCCGTCTCCCGATTCAGCTGGGACGATCATAGACGGAACGCCCCGTATTGGTATCTGGCTGATGCCCGATAATGAATCGCTTGGTGAGTTTGAGAATTTTGTCGTGCGAATGATCCCCGGTGGGGATCAGGTTTGGCCATTGTCCCAGCGCTATATCGAAGAGATTCCAGAAGCACAGAGAAAGTTCTCAGCGAAGAAGAAGCTGAGGGCGCAGCTCTACGCTTGGCTGGCGGCTAGAGAGGATCCCAGACAGATGGGTTTAGCCATTCGTGCGCGAGATTTGGAAGTTGACGGTGAACTCAGCAATACCTTTGTTGCTTGGCTTACGAAACTGTTCGGATAACTTCGAAGAGAATGCACTCGCGCGGCTGGTGTCTGGAAATCTTGTCCTGCCGGCTCCGGCAATCAACGGATACGCAGATGGGTGGAAAGACCCAGCATGGTTGTCTCGTCGGGCGACTTCTCTGGAGCCATGAACTTGCCATTCGCCAGAATCCTCCTCATAGCGCAGTCCAGACCGCAGCACCGCAGACCAAAATCCGACCGCGCCGGTCAGGGTCGCACCGAGGAGGGCGCCGAGCATCCAGACCGGGTCGCCGGGGCGGTCCAGATAGCGGCCGTGCCGAGCAGTGCCAGCGCCGAGGCGCCCATCATTGGCGCGCCCATCGGTCTGGCTTGGCGTACAACGTCACCACGCGAGCACGAATTTCGTCTGCTGACCAAGCTTTTGGGAGCAGCGGGGCAGTACGACACGGCCGCTACCAGATTGTCTGTGAATAAAACGCGCGGATAGCAGCATCGGAGGTGACGAGCGCGCAGGCGTGCAGACTGGCAGTCGCAACAATGGTGCGGTCGGCAGGATCGCGGTGGTCCCAGTTGAGTGCCAGGTTTTTGAGCCAGGTTTGGACATCGACAGGGAGAATATCGAGGCGGTCGATTTGCTCCAGCTTCTCTGTGAATTCCTGGATGGAAACCGGTAGGGAGAGCCTTTCCTTTTGGACTTTGATGCCGATTTCCCAGATAGAGATAGAGCTGAGAGCGATACGGTCGGCGTCTGAGATCGCTTGGGCTGCGGTTTGAGACAGCCGCCCTGGGTCCAGGGTCCAGAAGATGAGGGCTGACGTATCCAGCACGATCATCACAGCTCTGCCCATTCGTCGGTGGTCGGTGTATTGACATCTTCGCGGTAGATGACTTTGCCCTGCATAGTGCCGAACACCTCTTTCACGGTCTTTTTTTGGGTAATAGGCTGAATGCGTAAAACCGGGCGATTGTGATCTGTGACGATCAATTCTTCGCCGGTTTCTTCGATATCGCGGAAGATACGCAGCATGTTGGCTTTCAATTTGCTTTTTGAAATGGAAGGCATTTTTTCTCCTCGTTTGAGTGTTGTGACCATAGTTATGACCGTGGTCAAATAATATGAGGAGATGATATTATCGGCAAGAGACGCTGAATCTAACGCAGGCCGAGCCGGAGTGCTGCAAACCAGAATCCGACCGCGCCGGCCAGAGTCACGCAGAGGATGAGATCGGTCGCTCGTGCCCCTGACCACGACGCGGTCATTTTATAGTTTGGTCCCACTCCAGGGCAGAGGCTAGGCGGCCACATGCACAGGCGGGCGCTTATCTGTCCACGGCTTTGCCTCTTCCAGCTGAGCGGCCAGGCGCAGCAATCCTGCTTCGTCCCCAAAACGGCCGACAAACTGCACCCCAACCGGCAGGCCATCGGCACTCCAGTGCAAGGGCAGCGAGATGGCCGGCTGGCCGGTCGTATTGAAGAGCGGTGTAAAGGGCACGTAGGAGAAGACTTGGCGGGTCCACTCCATCGCCGTCATGCCGGCTCGGTTCTGATTGACTTCTCCATGCGGCGCGGGCGGCGTGGCAATGGTGGGCGTCACAAAGACATCGATGTCTTCAAAGAAACGACCCACGATGCGGGACAGGCGACCGCCGTGGTCCATGGATTTCAGCAGATCAACCGCGCTGTACTTCTTGCCATCTTCCCAGACGGCCAGCGTCACGGCTTCCAGCGTATCCGGGCTCGGCGAACGCCCCATTTCCGCAGCCAGGCCTTCAATCGCCATGGTATTATACGCGGCCCAGATCACGTGAACGTTTTCAAGGAACTCCTCCCAGTCATACTCAGGCCGGCCTTCATGCACCGTATGGCCGAGTTCCTCCAGCAGCCGCACGGTGTCATGGACCGCTCGCTCGCACTCCGGATCAACCTTCTCACCCGAAGCGGGCCGTGTGGTCCAGGCAATGCGCAGCTTGCCCGGTGTTGCGTTCGCTTCCTCACGGTAGGGACGGGCCGGTGGGACCGGGAGGCCAGGCGCGCCGGCATCGGCGCCGGCCACGATGTCGAGCAGCGTCGCGGAGTCGCGGACACTCCGCGAGACAACAAACTCACACGCCAGGCCGCACAGCGGATCAGAAAAGTCGGGTCCGGTGGGCACCCGATCACGCGACGGCTTGAGGCCAACCAGACCGTTACACGAGGCCGGAATACGGATAGAGCCACCGCCGTCGTTGGCATGGGCAACCGGCACGACACCGGCGGCGACCGACGCGGCGGATCCGCCGCTCGAACCGCCGGCGCTATGACCAGCCTTCCACGGGTTGTGGACCGGCCCGAACAGCACGGTCTCGGTCGTCGGGTTATAGCCCAGCTCTGGAGTTTGAGTCGTGCCGGTCAGCACAAACCCGGCCCGCCGAAAGCGCGCCATGAGTTCGGAATCCTCGGCGGCGACATAGCCCTGGGCCAGCCGTGAGCCCATGTCGAGGCGGACTCCCCTGGCGTGCAGGACGAGTTCCTTGATCAGAAACGGCACGCCGCTGAAGGGGCCGTGCGGCAAGCCTGCCTGAATCTCGGCCCGTGCCTGGTCTGACAGCACCTGGAGTACGGCGTTCAGTTGTGGGTTGACCTTTTCGATGGCCTGGATCGCGCTGGCCACCAGTTCTTCGGCGCTGACTTCGTTGCGCGCCACCAGCTCAGCCAGCCCAAGGCCGTCATACTTTGTATATTCACTCAGAGATAGCATTCGTCGCACCCTCCTTTGTTGGGGAGCCCTTAGCCTAGCATGCCGCACTCGAAAGCGTCCACGCATCGGCCGGGGGATCGCACCGCAAGAGAGTTCATACCGTTCTTGAGTGTGAAAAATCACGCCATCGCTAAGAGACACCGATGCTAACGCAGCCCGGACCGCAGGGCCGCAAACCAGAACCCGACCGCGCCGAGGAGGGCCACGCCGAGGAGGGCGCCGAGCATCCAGGCCGGGTCGTCGGTGGCGGTCCAGATGGCGGCCGTACCGAGCGGTGACAGGGCCGAGGCGACCATCATCGGCGCGCCCATCACCCCGATAGTCTTGCCGTAGTGCTCCCGGCCCAGCCACTCGGCCGGTGCCACCCCGCGCAGAATGCTGGTGATGCCGTTGGTGATGCCAAAGGCGATTGCAAAGAGGACCAGCCAGCCGAGTCGGGGCGGCGAAACGAGCAGGATTGCGACCGCGCCGAGGCTGAGTGTCGTCGTCAGCGCACCGACCAGACTGATGCGTGCCCGCTCGCCACAGGCCATCATCGTCAGGCGTCCGACGAATTGCATCGGACCGATCAAAGCGGCCGCAATCACTATGGAAGCTGTCTCGACCCCGATTGACTTGAGATACGGCACGAACTGAAACACGAGGCCGGACAGGCTGGCCCACCAGGCTGTGAACCACACGCACAGTCCCCAGAACAGCGGGTCGCGCAGGCGCTGGCGCATGACCGCCCGAGCCTCGTCCGAGGAGGAGGGCGCGGCAGCCTCGGCGGTGCTGCGAGCGAGGGACTGCGGCGGGACCAGCCACCAGTGGATCGGGATGCAGACACAGACGTGCAGACCGGCCAGTACCAGCAGCACCTCGCGCCAGATGAGCACGGTCAGGAGGCTTTCAATCAGGGGGATGAACACCGTGCTGGCAAAGCCGGCGATGAGAGTCAGGGCGGTAATCGCCCGCCGGGCGTCGGTCCCAAAGTGCTGGGTGAGGACGGCGAAAGCAGGATCGTACAGGATGGCCGCCATGCACGCTCCGAGCCCCAGCCAGACGGCGTACAACGCCACGGGCTGCTCGACCTGCGACCAGGCTGCCAGGAGCAGACTCGCTCCCAGCGAGCCACCGGTCATGATGACCCGCCCGCCGTAGCGGTCGATGATCGCCCCGACCGGATAGGCGCACAGCCCGGCCGTCAGCAGGCCGACGGTGGCGGCGCCGTTGAGTAGCGGCAGGGACCAGCCGAACGCGTCGGTCATGGGCAGGACGAACAACGGGAAGCCGTAGAAGAGCGATCCCCAGGACACGATCTGGGCGCTGCCGAGCGCCGTAATAATCACGGCTGGATGCCGCCTGAGCGATTGCATGGATCGAATACCGGGTTCGGTCTCATGGGTCGGGTCGTGCAACACAGGGAGCACGGATTCGCGCCTGCCGACCCTAGCAGGACGCAGCCTGGAACAAAACCGCCTGTACCGGGCGGCATGCGGTGAACGATAGACCGCGTCCTAAGCCGCCGCGCCTGCCACGCGCCGGCCTTGTCCTCCTGTTCTTTTGGAGAATTCTGTGCTTGACTCGGCACACGCGGATGTCGCCGTTTG
>JAGWBB010000094.1 GCA_021296095.1 Desulfurellaceae bacterium
CTTGACGGGCTTCTCTCCCCGCGAATGCCATCATTACTTCCAGCATTGTGGCTACAGATAATGGTGAACCGCTCTAGTCCTTCAGACGAAAAACAGGGAGGCACTTTCTCGTTGAATAGTCCAAAGTCGACCAAACCTCTGAAAGCCTCATCAGCATCAAGATCACGGCCTGTTGTTTGTCTTCTGTTCATGGAACGGTTCCTAAGTTCGGTCTTCCGCTTCGATGGCTGATAACGATTGGCCATCTCGTGTGGTCTGTCATGACCACCGCTTCATAACCTTTGCCTTGCTTGATTTTACTAACATCCGTGCCTCCTTTTTACCACGCGAAAACTGCCGTCACTGAAACGTTTCTTCCCGTTAGTACTGCTCTGCTGTCCCAAATCCTAGACCAAGGCTGCATGCGTTCGCTTTATCACCCCTACGGGGCGTCACTGTCGAAAGTGCTGACGGCAGGTCTAATGTATGAAATTCTGCGGGGACAGTGCTGCCGCAAATACCCTCAGGGGGTCTGTGCGGCGAGCTTGTGGCGTGCTTCCTGGACCATGGCCACCAGCACCTTTCTCGCCTCCTGACTGCTGCGGACCTCGTGGGGAAAGGCCAGCCGCAGCCCGCGCAGCCGTTCGCCGCTGCGCACCCGCAGCCGAAATCCCAAACGGTCGATGCCGATCATCTCGGCTGAGTCGGCTTCGATATCGCGGTAGGCCCGGCAGTACAGCCGCAGGGCATCGGCGTGATCTGCGTTCATATGCTCGATAATCCCGGCCGCCACCTCGGCCAAGGGATCCCACTCGGCCTTGGTGTAATCCGCAGCGGCGACCCAGCCCATAGCGCCAAAGCCGCCGACATAGTACACGTCGCTCACGTCCATGCGGTAGAAGCCGAAATCGTCAAAATCGACCCAGGCGCGCGCGTTTTCATAGCGCGCCAGATAGCCCGCTCTGGCCGTTTCCAGGTCCGTCTCGGGCAAGGCTGTGACCTCGCCCATCAGCGTTGCCCGTGCGCCGGCCAGCGGATCGCCGGTCCAGCCGGGTTGGCTGACCAGCAGGCTGGCGCGCGGGTCGGTCTTGAGGTTTTGGGTGTGCATCGCCATCACGCTGATCAAAAACACCGGCCGTCCGTGGTCATCGAGGGCATACGGCATGACCGACCCAAACGGCCAGCCGGGATGTTTGCGGGACATGCTGGATAAGGTGCCCGTCCGGCCCAGGTGCAGCAGGGTCCGCACCTGCTCGGCAAAGGACGGTTCGGGAACGCTCGGGGCTGACGAGTCCGTTCGGGCGTGTTGGCTGCCCACGGTGGGTGATGATCTCTTCCCAGGGTCGTCATCACCTCCCTTGCTGATCGGTTCTGGCTTGGACGCTTGCGGCATGGGGCTCTCCTACTGAAAATGCGGATCGCAACAGGCGGTCTCAGGGACGTTTCGCCTCCAGGTATTGCCGCACCCACTCCAGCGCGGCCCCACGGCTGGCCAGCCGTCCCTCCAACTGGGCGTCCTCGACCGCAGTCAGAATGTCTGCGAAGCGCGGTCCGGGGCGCAGGCCAAGCCCGATGAGGTCCCGGCCGGTCAGCAGGCGCGGCGGAGCGATGCGGGCCGGCCCCAGGGTTTCTTGCTGCTGACGACAGAACGCGTAGGGACGCAGGTCGCCGCTCGAGGCCAGGGCATCAATGCGGACCAGCTCCAGCAACTCTTCGATGCCCTCTTCACGCAGCAAGCGCTTGAGCTTGGCCGGGCGCATGGCCGGGGCGCTGAGCGCGCGCAGATGGTTCTTGACCAGATAGGCCACCCGCTGCCACACCGCACGCGAACGTTTCAGCCGCTGACAGATGGCAACGGCCCGCTCGGCTCCCTGTTCGCAGTGGCCATAAAAGGTGATGCGTTGGCCCTTTTGGCTTTGACACTGTGGCTTGGCCACGTCGTGCAGCAGCGCGCCCAGGGCCAAGGTTTCACTCGGCCGGTCCTCTGCTCCCCGCTTGTCCAGCTCGGCCAGCAGCAGCAGGGTATGGATGAACACATCCCCTTCGGGGTGAAAGTCCGGCGATTGCTCAACCCCGCGCAGCGCTTCGATTTCGGGCAGGACGACGGCCAGCAGGCCGGACTCGGACAAGAGCTGAAAACCACGCCGGGCGCCGCCCTGGGTGAGAATCTTGACCACCTCATCGCCGATACGTTCCCAGGCGATTGTGGCGATTGTCGGCGCGAGTTGTCGGATGGCGGCGAAGGTCTCGGGGTCAATGGAAAATCCCAGCCGGGCGGCGAACCGCACTGCGCGGAGCAGGCGCAGGCGATCCTCGCTGAAACGGGCGAACGGATCGCCAATCGCCCGGATCACCCGCTCGGCCATATCGTGTTGGCCGCCCACATAATCAATCACCTGCTCCGTGGCGGTGTCATAGAACATTCCGTTGATGGTGAAATCGCGTCGCAGCGCGTCGTCCCGCGCGTCCAAGGGTGACGATGCTGTTTGCCGGGTCTTCTCGTCGTCGCCCTTGCTGAAACGGACACTGGTCGGGTGGCGGCCGTCGACATAGCGGCCGTCGGCGCGAAAGGTCGCCACCTCACACACATGCTCTCCGCTCGCTATCAGCACAACCCCGAACTGCACCCCGATCGGGACGGCGTGTGGAAAAAGGCTCAGGACCTGCTCGGCCTGGGCGCTGGTTGCCACATCAAAGTCCTTGGCCTCCAAGCCCAGCAGCCGGTCGCGCACACAGCCCCCGGCCAGGTAGGCGCTGAAACCCTGGGCGCGCAGGGTGTCGATAATCGTTCGGGCGTGGCGTTCTCGTGGGCTCACTCCGGTATGGTGACACGGGCCACAAGCGGGATCAAGGCGGACGCTGATAGCCTTATCGAATCAGGAAGAGATCAGCGTCCGCCTTGCCAACACGGGCCGGCTTGTGAGGCGCGTCGCGGCTGGTTAGAGTTGGCAGAAGGCTGGTCGAGCCATTGAGGCGGAGGCGAGGCCGTCGGCCAGGTGCACGGAGACCCAGAGGAGCGTGAGGCGGTGAAAATAACGGCACAGCAGGTATGCGCCGCAACAGGCGGGACGCTGACCTCCGGGCGGGCGGATACGCTGTTCCGTTCGGTTACGATCGATTCCCGGACGGCCAGCCGGGGCGCCTTATTCGTTCCCCTGCCCGGCACCAGGACCGACGGCCATGCCTATCTCGGGGCGGCCGTCCAAGGCGGAGCCGCAGGTTTCCTGTATGCCCACCACGCCGCCTCCGTACTCAGGGGAATCGAGGCTGACGCCTTAGCGGCAGGAGCGGTGGGCATCGGCGTATCCGATCCGCTGACCGCCCTCCAGGAGCTGGCAGCCTGGCATCGCACCCGACTGCCCGCCAGAGTCGTCGGTATCGCCGGTAGCAACGGCAAGACGACGACGAAAGAGTTGCTGGCCCAGGTGTGCGCCGCCCACAAACCAAGCCTGGCCACCCTGGGCAATCTGAACAACCAGATCGGCCTGCCGCTGACCCTGCTGCGCGCCGACGGCGCGGAAGACATCCTGATCCTGGAGATGGGCACCAGCGGTCCCGGCGAGCTGAGCCTGCTCGGCCGGCTGGCCCGCCCGCACATCGGGGTCATCACCTCGGTTGCCGAAGAGCACACCGAGATGCTGACCGATCTGTCCGGTGTGATCGCGGCCGAAACCGAGCTGATCGCCACCCTGCCCGCCGACGGGCTGGCCATCATTCACGGCGATGACGCCGCCCTGGTGGAGGCCGTCGCCCGCCAGGCCAGGTGCCGGATTGTGACCTTCGGCGAAAAGGACACCAACACCTTTCGGGCGGCCGACATCCGGGTCTCGCGTGGGGGAACGCGCTTTGTGTTGCAGGCGCCGGTTGGGACTCGCCCGGTCCGCCTGGGGCTGCTGGGCAGTCACTTTGCCCTCGCCGCCCTGGTGGCGATTGCCGTGGCCACCGAGTGTGGCATTGGTCTGGATGCGGCCTGCCACGCCCTGCAAACGGCTCACGGTGCCCCACGCAGAATGGCGGTTATTGCCGTGCCCGAGCGTGAGCTGACGATTCTTGACGACTCGTACAACGCCAACCCGGCCTCCGTGCGGCAGGCACTGCTGACCGCCGCTCAGGTGCGGACTGCGGGCGAACGGCTGCTTGTCGTGCTGGGCGACATGCTGGAGTTGGGCACGCTCAGCCCCGTCCGCCACAAGGAAATGGGCGAGGTGGTAGCCCGCCTCGATCCCCAGCCGGAGCTGCTGATCACGGTCGGACACGAAGCCTGGGCTCTCGCCGCCCAAGCCCAGGCCAGAGGGATGTCGGTCCGGACCTTTGGGACAGCGGTCGAGGCCGCGGATTTCATGCGGGACAAGGTTGAGGACTACGCCGGCCCGCAGCTTGTGCTGATCAAAGGCTCACGTGGCGTGCAGCTTGAGATCGTGACCCGGGCGCTGGGCGTCAACGAGGGGTAAGACGTTGACGATGACGGCCAACTGCGCGTAGAGTTCGGCTATGATCTCCGTACACGAAGCAGTCAGCCAGATCCTTGAAACCGTCAGCCCGCTGGCCGGGGAGCGGGTCAGCCTGTTTGAGGCGAGCGGTCGGGTATTGGCCGAAGCCATCCCCTCTGATCGTGAGGTGCCGCCTTTCGATAATTCGGCGATGGACGGCTATGCCGTGCGCTGGCAGGATATCCGCCAGGCCGAGGCCGACACGCCCGCCGAGCTGTCCGTTCTTGAGGTCATTCAAGCCGGCGCCGTGCCGGACCAGACCGTCACACCCGGCATGGCCAGCAAGATCATGACCGGTGCCGTGCTGCCGCCCGGCGCAGACACGGTGATCCGGGTCGAGGATACGCACGAGATCGACGGTCGGGTCCTGATTCAGAAGTCAAACGAGTTGGGCGCAAATGTCCGGGCCAGGGGGGAGGACATCCGACCGGGTCAGCTGATTTTAGAAAAAGGGCGGGTGTTGCGCCCGGCGGATATTGGACTGCTGGCCTCGGTCGGGCGGAGTTTCGTGCTCGTGCGCCAGCGTCCCCGGGTCGCCATCCTCAGCACTGGCAACGAGCTGGTCGAGGTCGATGGCACGCTCCGGCCGGGCCAGATTGTCAATTCAAACGCCTATACCCTGGCCGCAGCGGTGCAGGACGCCGGTGGGCTACCGGTGCCGCTTGAGATTGCCCGCGACTCGCTGGACGAGACCCGCAGCGCGTTGCAGGAAGCCGTTCGACACGATGTCGTGCTGTCTACCGGCGGCGTATCGGTCGGCGATTTTGATTTTGTCAAAGCCGCCATGGACGAGCTGGGCATGCAGCGTCTGTTCTGGCAGGTGGCCCAGCGACCGGGCAAGCCGCTGACCTTCGGGCTGCTCAAGGACCGGCTGTACTTTGGTCTGCCGGGCAATCCGGTTTCGGCCTTGGTGTGTTTTTATCTCTATGTGCGCCCCAGCCTGCGACGCATGCTGGGCCACACCAGGCTGTTCCCGCCCGTTGTGTCGGCCACCGTGAGCGAGGACATCCCCATTGCCAGGAACCTGACCGAGTTTGTCCGCTGCCAACTCAGCCGGCATGACGGGCAGTACGCGGTCCGCTCAACCGGCACCCAAAGTTCCGGCGTGCTGAGTTCGCTGTCGCTCGGACACGGGCTGATCATCGGGCCGCGCGAACAGACGCGGCTCACCAAGGGCACGGAAGTCAGGGTCATCGTGCTGGATGGCGATGCGTTTGCCAGCGAAGAGGCGCCGTTCTGAGCGGACGGTCTCCGCTCAGACTGTTGCGCGCCATCGCACGGCGCTGAGTCGGGTCGGACTGTCGCGTCCGATCCGACTCAGCCTCGAAAACGGGCTCATCCACGCCCAGACCTCGGTCTTTGACTACGGCTGCGGCCGTGGTGACGACCTGCGCGCGCTGTCCAGCCGGGGTATTCGATGTCGGGGTTGGGACCCGGTCTATGCGCCTGACACCGAACGCCGCCGGGCGGATGTGGTCAACCTGGGCTACGTCGTCAATGTGATAGAAGACCCCGAGGAACGGGCGGCCGCTCTGCAAAACGCCTGGGCGCTGACCCGGCAGGTGTTGGTGGTGGCGGCCCGTCTCAGCCTGGAGGCTCAGCCTGCGGGTCAGCGGCCGTACCGAGACGGTTTTCTGACCCAGCTCGGAACCTTCCAAAAATACTACGATCAGCAGGAGTTACGAGCCTGGATCGATGGTGTCCTGGGCGTTGCCAGCCTTGCGGCGGCACCGGGCATCTTTTATGTCTTCCGCGACGCGGATGCCCGACAGTCCTTTGTCGCGGCGCGCTACCGACGCCAGACCTCCGCCCCACGCCAGCGCCAGAGCGATCTCCTGTTTGAGCGCCATCGGGATCTTTTTGCGCCGCTGATCGCTTTTCTCAGCCGGCGCGGTCGCCTGCCCGATGAGACTGAGCTTGCCGAGGCGCCCGCTGTGTGTCGGGAAATCGGCAGTCTCAAGCGCGCCTACGGCATTATCCGGCGTGTCACCGGCGAGGAGGGCTGGCGCCGCATTCGGGAAGAACGTGCCCAGGACTTACTCATCTATCTGGCCCTGGGTCGCTTTGACGGTCGTCCCCGCTTTTCTCAGCTGCCGCCTGACCTCCAGCTCGATGTCAAGGCGTTTTTCTCGACCTACACCCGGGCGTGTAAAGAAGCCGACAGCCTGCTCTTTTCCGCCGGGGACAGGGCTGCGCTAGACACCGCCTGCCGGGCTGCGCTTGGCAAATTGATCCCCAGCGCGCTGTACGTCCATGTTTCGGCCCTGCCCCAGTTGCCGGCCATCCTCCGTGTCTACGAAGGCTGTGCCCGGGCTTATATTGGCGCGGTTGAAGACGCCAACATCATTAAGCTTCACCGAGACTCGCCACAGGTTTCCTACCTGTCCTACCCGCAGTTTGAGCGTGACCCGCATCCGGCGCTGGCCGCCTCGCTGCTCGTTCCGCTCCAGACGTTTCGGATTCAGCACCGGGATTACACCGGCTCGAACAACCCGCCCATCCTGCACCGCAAAGAAGCCTTTCTCTCCAGCGCTCATCCGCTGTATCCGAAATTCTCCCGCCTCACCCGCCAGGAGGAGAAGTGGGGGCTGTACGATAAAGCGGTGCGCATCGGCACCCGGCGCGGCTGGGAACAGATACTCGCCGAGCGGGGTGTCAGGCTGTCCGGGCATCGGCTCGTCCGTCGGCACGAACCGGACGGCGCCTCTTGACGGCGACCCCTGTCTCCGCCCAACGACCCGGTCGGAAAAAGAAAAGAGCCGGGCGAATAGGCCCGGCTGTGCTTGGTCGTGTTATAGCTCGGGTGCCGGATATGTCTCCGACCCCCGAGGAGAAATGGCAGTCTGGCTGCTTACTCTTCCTGCACGCTCAGGGCGCCCGATGGGCATTTGGCAACAACGGCCCGGACCTCGTCCTCTGAGGCCGCGCTCGTATCAATGACGAATTTTCCGTCTTCGACCTTGAAGACCTGCGGCAGACTCTTGACGCAATTTGCCGAATGCGTACAGACGTTCTCATCCCAGTTGACTTTCATACCCTGCCCTCCTCTCGGGTGTCGATTGCTGCACGATAGCGCCTTTGCCGTACCGGCGGCAAGGCTGCGGCTTGGGGGGATGAGGTGAATGGACAACGTGAAGCATTGACACATATCACGTGCGCACATAGTATGTGTGACGTGAATGTTACTCTATCCATTGACAATCGAGTTGTGGCTGCGGCTCGGCGTGTTGCAGCCACTCGCGGCACCAGCTTGAACCAGCTTATTCGTGACTACCTGGAACAATTGACCCGCGTCAACGATGTAGAGGCAGCTCTCGATCAACTCGATGCACTGTGGGCGGAAAACGCGTACCGTTCATCAGGCCCGTGGACCCGGGAGCAATTGCATGAGCGGTCGTGAGTTTATCGACACCAACGTACTGGTGTACGCTGACGATGCCCGCGACCGGCGTAAACAGGCCCGCGCCCGCGAACTGATTCGCCGTTTGATGCGGGAACGCCGCGGAGTCCTGTCCTTACAAATTTTGCAGGAGTTCTTTGCCGCGACGACACGAAAGCTCGGCATGAGCAGCAAGGAGGCAAAACAGCGCGTGAGTCTGTACTCCCGATTTGACGTCGTCACGCTGACCCCCACCGATCTCCTGGCCGCCATTGACCTCCACCGCATGCATCACCTGTCAATCTGGGACAGCCTCGTCATCCGTGCCGCCTTGAATGGAGCATGTACGGTTTTACACACCGAGGACATGCAGGCGGGTTACATGATTGAAGACGTGCTGCTCACCGATCCGTTCGCAGCGGATTCTCAAACACGATAACAGCCCCGAAGGAGACTTCATGGGCAGGTTCAGTCTGCGACTTCCGGAGTCATTACACCGCGGGCAGACCCCGTTGCGGTTGATCGCATTCTGGCCCGGGTGTCGGATGCGCCGCCGCTATCGGGAGATGAATTGGCGCCTACGGCGGCAGATGGGCAGCCGAAACAAGGGTTGCCCAGGGCAAAAGCTAGTCAGGCTCGCAGGTCGGCTTAGCGGAGCGTAAACCGACACATCCTAGACGCCGTACTGAATTAAGCCAGCACCGCTTACTTCGTTTGGTGTTCCTGACAGCCGCGCCCCTTTTTACCGTGCTGAAGTTTCCACCCATCCCCTGTTGAGGGAATTCCCACCCATCCTTTGGGGCATTTACCGAAAAGATCGGGTATAGTACACGTTCTTATATGGAGATCAGGTATGAGACTTGAACTTCGGGAGGAAAGATGCCTTTCGTTTCAACGCGCCAAGCGACGATATTGACCGGACTCTCTACGGCTAGGCTCCGCGAGTGGACGAGCCGACGAGCCCTAATTCCTGCTGACGTGCCGCCGAGGGCTAAAGGCTCTCCAGCGCAGTATAGCTGGCAGACGATCCTATTGTTGCGCCTCGCCGTCGCGCTTCGTCAAAGGTTTCATCTTGAGTTGCAGGCGCACTGTGAGATGTTCAGAAGCTTACGCTGCGCCCTGCAAGAAAAGTCATTCTTGGCGCTCTGGGGTAAACTGCTTGCCTTATACGGGGAAGAACGCTGGAGTCTACTCGACACAGAAGATCTACCAGAACTTGACGACGATGCCCTTTTGATCCGGCTTGACCCACATCTCGAAGTTCTAGCCGCTAGATTCGCGACGCCGCATCCGTTCCGTAGGCTGGGTCAACTGGAGCTTTTCCCGCCTCGGCCGGTTTCCAGTAGACGAGCGCAGCTGCCGACTGCTCGCGACTCTAGAGCGTTTCACGTTAGGCTGTAGCCCCGCCGTTCCGCTCTCGTCAGGCTGGACGTGATCCGGCATTCCCTGCTTCG
>JAGWBB010000095.1:0-1915 GCA_021296095.1 Desulfurellaceae bacterium
CAGCCAGCAGAAAGGGGACACACATGGAACGCGTGACACAATTGGGCTATCTCGGACTGAGTGTGAAAGACGTCGACGAATGGGAACGTTTTGCCGCCGATATCCTCGGCCTCCAGCCGAACGGACGGGACGAGGACGGTTCCCTGTTTCTGCGTATGGATGAGTACCACCATCGCTTCACCGTTCATCCCGACGGCAGGGATGATGTGGCCTATTTTGGCTGGGAGGTGGCCGACGAGCACGCCTGTCATGCCTTGGCCGAACAGTTGGTGGCGGCCGGTTTTGAGGTCAGCCCGGGCACGGCGGAGGAGAAAGCCGCCCGACGGGTGGCGGGTCTGATCCGCTTCCAGGATCCGAACGGTATTCCCTCAGAAGTTTTCTACGGCCCGCTGATGAGCTTCGAGAAGCCGTTTCAGTCGCCCCGGCCCATCTCCGGTTTTCGGACCGGCGAGCTGGGGCTCGGACATTTTGTGATTCTGGTCGATAACGCCGAGCAGAGCATTCATTTCTATCGGGACGTGCTGGGCATGCGGATCAGCGATTATGTCCACATCACCCCGGCGCCGGGCGTCAGCTTTCAGGCTACATTTTTCCACTGCAACCCCCGCCACCACACGATTGCGTTTATTGAGGCGCCGAAAATCGCCAGGCGCCTGAACCATTTCATGCTACAGGTGCAGTCTCTGGACGATGTCGGCTCGACCTACTACCTGTGCCAGGACAGCGCCGTCCCGATCACGATGAGCCTGGGCCGGCATACCAACGATCACATGACCTCCTTCTATATGCAGACGCCGTCGGGCTTTGCCGTCGAGTACGGCTGGGGAGCCCGCGAGATTGATGACGCGACCTGGCAGGTCCAGCTGCACACCGCGGGCAGCATCTGGGGCCACCAGCGCATGCAGGCCGGTCTGGCCGGGGTCGTCCAAGAATAGGTCGAGACACAGGGAGAGACTATGCAGTACGCACGACTTGGTGAAACGGGCCTGACGGTGTCGCGCATCTGTCTCGGGTGCATGAGCTATGGGGGTGGGCCGCAGCCCGACTGGGCGATGCCCCGTGATTGGGCTCTGGGCAGGGACGAGGCGCGCGAGCATTTTGCGCTGGCGCTCGAGGCTGGGGTGAATTTTTTTGATACGGCCGACGTGTACTCGGTCGGTCTGAGCGAGGAGATCACCGGGCACTGGCTGAATGAGATGGCCGCGCGTGACGATATCGTGGTGGCGACCAAGGTGTGGGGCAAGATGCGGGCCGGAGAAAACAGCGGCGGCTTGAGCCGCAAACACATTGTTGAGGCGTGCGAGCATTCCCTGCGGCGGCTCAACATGGACTACATCGACCTGTACCAGATCCACCGCTGGGACTTTAACACGCCGATTGAGGAAACCCTGGAGGCGCTCGATTCGCTGGTCCAGAGCGGCAAGGTACGCTACCTGGGGGCCAGCAGCATGGCCGCCTGGCAGTTTTCCAAGGCTCTGTACCTGGCCAAAGAAAACGGCTGGCAGCGCTTTGTCGCCATGCAGAATCACTACAACCTGATCTACCGCGAAGAAGAGCGGGAAATGATCCCGTTGTGTCTTGACCAAGGCGTTGGACTGATTCCGTGGAGTCCGCTGGCGCGCGGGTTTTTTGCCGGAAATCGGGACCCCGAGGGGGGTGGGTCGGTGACCAAACGCGCCCAGACAGACGCCTTTGCCCACAGGAATTATTTTCGTGAGAACGATTTTGTGGTTGCCGCGACCGTTGAGAAGCTGGCCCACGAACGGGGCGTGAGCCCGACCCAGTTGGCCTGTGCCTGGGTGTTGCAGGCACCGGGAGTGACCTCGCCAATCATCGGGGCAACCAAGGTCCACCATTTGCAGGAAGTCTTTGAGGCGGTCGATATTGAGTTGAGTGCCGAGGAGGTGGCGAGGCT